>CAZPNH010000101.1:0-6382 GCA_964587635.1 uncultured Bordetella sp. | reverse complement strand
CCTTCTTGGCCTTTCTTTCCTCGCTCGGGTCCACCCCGTGCGCCAACAGCTCCCGCGCCGCTTCCCGGCGCTTCCGAGCCTCCGCCAGCGGGATTTCCGGATATTGGCCCAGCGACAGGCACTTCTCCTTCCGGTCGAAGCGGTACTTCAGGCGCCAGAACTTTCCGCCGCTGGGCGAGATCTGGAGATAAAGACCGCGGCCATCAAATAGCCTGACTGCCTTTACTCCGGGCTTCGCGTTCTTGACTTGCGTGTTCGTCAACATCATGAGAATCGCTCCTTTCCGATGATCGTAACGTACCCCCACGTGTTTTCCGGCGTACCCCCAAGAACTCCCCAGTTCGGGGGCACTTTCTTGAAATCGCTTTGGACGCCTTCGGACACGCCGCCGGGATTTCTCCTATGAGAATCCCGGCGTTACGGACGTTGTTGGACTTCTACGGAAAGGAACTATGGTGGAGTGGAAGGGGATCGAACCCTCGACCTCCGCATTGCGAACGCGGCGCTCTCCCAGCTGAGCTACCACCCCACGGAAGGGCCGGAATTCTACATTAGTTAGGCGATTCCGGGACAAGCCGTGCCGCGCCGGATATCATTCGCGCTCGAAAGGAACACCCATGGATATCACTCCCCCGTTCGGCTACAAGGACATCGTCCCCCTCAACCGGACCCAGAAGGTCCGGCTGCTCAAGCAGGGCGAGATCCCCGAGTTCGCGCGCGGCCTCAATTCGATCCCCATCAGCTACACCGAGTTCGCCCTGGTGGCGCGCGAATACCCGATCGTCTTCACCGCCGTGACCGGCAGCCAGGTGTTCGCGCCGGTGGCGGTGCTGGGGATGACTGCGGGCGAGAACCTGTACAACAACGGCGGCACCTGGGCCAGCAACGTGTACGTGCCCGCGTATGCGCGCCGCTTTCCGTTCTGCATGACGCGGGTCACGCTCGACAAAGTCGAGCAGCAGAACCGCCTCATCTGCGTCGAGAAAACGTACCTGGACGAAAAAACGGGGGAGGCGATGTTCGACGCCAAAGGCCAGCCGAACGCCAAGTGGCAGGAAATCGAGCGCCTGCTCACCGAATACGAAGTCGACCTGGAGCGCAGCCGCGAGATGTGCGGCATCCTCGCCGACTACGGCCTGCTCGAGCCCTTCACCATGCAGGCGAAGTTCAACGCGGGCGGCGAGCCGCTGCACCTGACCGGGATGCACCGCATCGCGGAAGCCAAGATCGAGCACCTGAACGCGAGCCAGCTCAAGAACCTGGTCAAGAAAGGCGTGCTGTCGCGCGCCTACGCGCATCTGCTGTCGCTGGACAACTTCGCCCGGCTGCTCGAGCGCAAGGCGGCGAAGGCGGCTTAACACTCGCGGCCGCTTTCGGGCCGCGATCCTAGCGTTCCCGGCCGGCCTCCGCCGCGATTTTCTGGATGGGCGACAGCAGGTACTCCAGTACCGTGCGTTCCGCGAGCTTGATTTCCGCCGTGAGCTGCATGCCGGGCAGCAGCGCGTGGCGCGCCTCGCCCACGCGCAGTTCCTGCGTCAACGGCTCCAGGTGCGCCCGGTATGCGTAGGCGCTCCCGCTTTTAGCGGCATCGCCGCCGCGTTCGGTTGAATCCGCCGACACGCGCTCCACCCTGGCGTCGAGCATGCCGTAGTGCTGGAACGGAAAACTCGCCAGCTTGAGCTTGGCCCTCTGGCCTCCGGCGACGAAGCCGGCGTCGTGGTTGGCAAGCCAGACTTCCGCGATGAGCGCTTCGCCGTCGGGCACCAGTGTCATCAGCACCGTGCCGGGCGACAGTACCGCGCCCGGGGTTTGGGTGGCGAGGTCCTTGACCACGCCATCGGCCGGCGAGCGCAGCTCCGCCAGCCGCTGGCGGTGGTTGAGCTTTTCCAGCTCCTGCGTCAGGCGCGCGAGCTGCGCTTCCGCTTCGACGCGCTCGCTTTGCAACTGCGCCCGGTAACCCGCCGCGAGTTGCGCAATGCGCCGCTCGCCCTGGTCGATCGCCGCCCGCGCGCTCTCGACGCGGTGCTCCTGGGCGCGCAGATCCTGTTCCGCCTCGTGGCGTTCCCGGCTGCGCTGCGCCAGCATCAGCTTGCCGGCAAAGCCGTCGCGCGCCAGGCGTTCGAACGCGCGTTCCTGCTCGATGAGCACCGGCAGCGTGCCCGAGAGCTTGCGCAGCGTTTCCTCGGACGCCTGCATGTCGCGCCGGGCGCGCGCGATCACGCTGCGCTGCTCGGCAAGACTCGCCTCCTGCGCGAGCGCCCTCGCCTCGCGCTGCGCTTCGAACTGCGCATGCAGCCGCGGCGGGTCTTCCGCGAGCGCCGGTAATCGCGTTCCATCCAGCTCCGCGTCGATGCGCCGCAACTGGAGGCGGCGCATGGCGATCTCATTCTGCGCCGTGGCGGCGTCGGCGTCGGCCGAGCGGACATCCATGCGCGCGAGCACCTGCCCGGCGCGCACGCGCTCGCCCTCCTTCACCAGTAGTTCGCGCATCACTCCGCCCTCGGCCGGCTGCACGATGCGCAGCTGGGATTTCGGCACCAGGCGCCCTTCGGCCACGGCGACCACGTCCAGCTTGCCGAAAATCGCCCAGACCGCGAGCGCGCCCAGCAGCGCAAGCACGGTCCGCAGCACGGCGCGCGGCAGCGGTGAAGGCGCTTCCTCCTGCAGCTGCAGGATCGCAGGCAGGAATTCGGACCGCCGCGCAACGGCGGGCGGACCGTCACCGAGGCGCGCGGGAAGCGTCATCTGCCCGCCCCCCGCTGGCGCGCATCGAGGCTGCCGATGCCCCGTACGCGGGACTCGATGCGCGCCACCTTGTCCACCGCCAGGCTGTCGGGCACATGGTGCGCGATGAACAGCACGGTCGCGCTGCCGCGCAGGCGGCTCACCGTGCGCGCGAACGCCTCCGCGGTATCGCGGTCGAGGCTCGCCGTGGCCTCGTCGAAAATCAGGATGCGCGGGCGCCGCAGCAGCGCCCGCGCAATGGCGATGCGCTGCTTCTGGCCGCCGGACAGTCCGATGCCGTTTTCCCCCACCTGGGTGCGGTAGCCCTCCGGCAGGCCTTCGATGAAATCATGGATTTCCGCCTGCCGGCAGGCGTCGGCGACTTCCGCGATGCTCGCATGCGGTTGCCCGGCAAGCAGGTTCTCGAACAGGGTGCCGGAGAACAGGCGCGTCTCCTGCGGCACCACGCCGAAATTCAGCCGCAGCTCGTTCGCCGACAGCTGGCGCGTGTCGCGCCCGTCGATGCGCACCGCTCCCGCGGCCGGCAGGTAGAAACCCTGCAGCAGCCTGGCGAGCGTGCTCTTGCCGCTGCCGGAAGGGCCGGTCAGCGCCACACAGGCGCCAGGATCGATTTTGAGGCTGAAGTTTTCGTACACCGGCGCCTGGTCGTCGCGGTAGCGGAAGGTGACGTTGTCGATTTCGATTCCTCCCGCCGCCTCCCGCCCGCGGGCCGGATTCAGGCTGTAGAGCTCGGCGGGCGCATCCATCAGGTCGCCGAGCCGCTGCACGGCGATCGCCGCCTGCTGGAACTCCTGCCACAAGCCCGCCAGGCGCAAAGCGGGTTGCGCGAGCCGGCCCGCGAACATCTGGAATGCGACCAGCATGCCGATGGTGAATCCCTCCTGCGTCATCACCAGCCAGGCGCCGACGCCCAGCACCGCCACCGACAGCGTCTGCTCGACGGCGCTCGCGAGCACGCCGTAGGAATTCGCGAGCTGCCGCGTGGCGAAACCCGCCCGCAGGTAATCGGCCAGGTTGCGGCCGAAGCGCGCCGCGACCTGCGGTTCCATCTGCAGCGATTTCACCGTTTCCATCGCCGCCACGTGCTCGGTGACAAAAGCCTGGTTGCGCGCGCCGGAAAGGAACTGCTCGTTGATCCGGCGGCGAAGCAGCGGCGTGATGGCGAGGCTCGCGGCGGCGAGAACGCCGATCAGCGCCACCGCGATCAGCGTCAGCGGCACGCTGTACCAGAGCATCACCGCGAGGAATACGATCAGGAACGGAACGTCGAGCAGCACGCTTGCCGCCGCGCCGGTGATGAACTCGCGGATCGTTTCCACCCCGTGCAGGCGCGCCACCAGCGTGCCGGTCGGCCGCGTCTCGAAGTAGCGCGGCGGCAGGCGCAGGAGGTGCTCGAAGCTGCGCATGCCGAGGACCGCGTCGATGCGGTTGCCGGTATGCAGCAGCAGATACTGGCGCGCATAGGAAAGCGCCGCGCTGAAAGCGACGAACATCGCCAGCGCCGACAGGATGACCGCGAGCGTGCTGCTCGATTGATGCACCACCACCTTGTCGATGATGACCTGGGTGCAGAGCGGCACCACCAGCGCGACCAGCTGCAGCACCAGGGAGGCGGCCAGCACTTCGCGCCAGATCGCCTTGTGCCGCAGCAGCTCGGGGACGAACCAGCGCAGGCCGAACGGACGGTCGGTCAGCGCCGGCTCGCGCGCGGGCTCTTCCGCGGGAGGCGCCACCAGCAGCACGCCGGCTTCATAGCGCGCCGCGAAATCGCGCAAGGAAACTGCGCGCGGCGCCGATTCGCGCTCGGCGACGAGCACTGTTTCCGCATCCGCTGAAAGCACGACCGCAAGCCGCGCGCCGGCGCCATCGCGCCTCAGGGCCAGCACCGGAAGCACCGCATGCCTCAAATCGCGCGCGGGCACGGTACGTTGGGAAACCCGCAGTCCCAGAGCAGACGCGGCGTGAAGCAGCGTCGCGATGCTGAGCGGTGGCGGAAACTGCTGCAGGACCATGCGCGCATCGAACGGCACGCGCTGCACGCCGCACAGACTGGCGAGCGCCCACAGCAGATCGGCAGCCTCGATCGGCGTATCCGGATGCAAAGACAAAACGCCTCCTCGCGTTCCTCTTGGCAGTGCGGTCGGTCTTCAGATACTTATTTGAATGCTTTTCTTATATCCTGCCGGTACAGACTAAGGATGCACAGCACCGTCTTGGCTGTCAATGCAACGCCTTATCCCGGAGTCCGTTCATGCGCCGATTCTTCAGCTCCCTCTTCACTTTCACTCTCTGCGCGATTGGCGCGCTTGTGTCCGGCTGCTCCAGCATGGCGGGGCCTCCCAAGGAAGCCGACCGGATCGCGGTCTACGAGTCCGTGCCGCTGGACAACCGGCCGTACCAGCTGGTGAAGCGCATCTTCGTGGCGTCGGCGCGAAGCGCCGCCCTGGTGCCGACTTACAGTTCTGCCGGGGAAGGCGCAGCGGCGCTGCGCAGCCGCGCCGCGGCACTGGGCGGCGACGCGGTCATGAATTTCGGCTGCTACCCGCTCGACGGCGATGCCGCGCCGGCATCGCAGCCGAGCCTGGTCTGCAACGGGAACGTGATCCGCTATCTGCAGTAGTTCAGGCGCGCCTGGCGACCAGCCGGATGCGAACGTCCACCGCATCGCGCACCTGAAGGCCTCCGCCCAGCGTCGAAAACGGGCTGATGCCGAAGTCCGACTGCCGGATGCGGAAACTGGCGGTCACCGTGAGCACATCGCCCTGCTGCGTCACCGCGGCGCGAAAACGCAGATCGCGCGCCGCGCCGCGCAGTGTGGCGCGCGCCGATACCGTCGGATTCCCGCGCGTCCCGGCAAGCGCCAGGGATTCGATGCGGATGAGCGGATGCTCCTCAGCGTCGAGCAGGTCCTTGCCGAGCAGGTTCTCGCGCGTGCCCAGCCGCGCCGGATCCGATACCTCGGCGGCGAATTCCTCGCCCTCCTCGGCGCGCGCCGCGGGAGGATCGATGACCAACGACGCGACCGGAATGTCGAGCCGGAATCCGCTCGCCGCCGCCCCCTCGCCGGCGCGGATCTCTCCCTGGACGGGTCCGGTGATGACGTGATTGTGGCCGAAGCGCGCCAGCGGACCGGCGCGGTAAACCAGCAGGCGCAGCTCGGAGGCTGCCGGATCGATGACGAAGCGCGGCGCGTCCAATGGAAAGCTGACGCTGGCGCCCGACGCATTCCCGAGCACCGCCGATTCTTCCGGCGGCGGCACGGTCTGGCAGCCCGCGAGCAGCAATAGCGGGATCGCGATCGCGGCCGAAACCGTCTGATACAGTTGGCGACGGCAACTTCGGGCGTCGATTGGTGGCATGGTGGCGTGGCGCAATACGACAGAGTCTTACGGGATCATAGCGCAGGCCCTGCATTGGCTTGTCGCTGCGATGGTGCTGATACAGCTCGGCCTCGGCGTGTACGCCGCCGACTTGCCGGTGAGCCTCGCGCGCCTGCAGTGGCTGTCGCGCCACAAGTCTCTCGGGCTTACGATTCTCGCGGTCCTTCTGCTGCGCCTGGCGTGGCGCTCGATGAACCGGCCGCCGGCGCTGCCCGCGCCGATGCCGCGCTGGCAGCAGCGCGCGGCGCGGGCGACCC
>CAZPNH010000100.1:0-6401 GCA_964587635.1 uncultured Bordetella sp. | reverse complement strand
GTACTGGGTGCTCGGCGGCGCGGTGCGTGGCGGCGAAATCCGCGGCGAGCAGGTCGCGGTGCGGCAGGAAACGCTGTTCCAGAACCGCGACTATCCGGTACTGAACGAATACCGCGCCCTGCTGGGCGGCCTGTTCGCGCGGCTCTACGGCATCGAAGGCGCCGGGCTCGACCGGGTGTTTCCCGGCGCGAAACCGCTGGACCTCGGCCTACTGTGAAGCAAGCCGTGTAACCTGAGCGCACCATGCGCAGGCAGAGCGGCGGCTTCACCCTGATGGAAATGATGGCGGTGGTCGCGGTCATCGCCATCCTCGCCCTGATGGCGATCCCGAGCTTCGAGGAAAAAATCGTCCGGGATCAGATCATCGAAGCGCTGCCGCTGGCGGATATCGCGAAAGCCCCGGTCGCCGCGTTCTGGAGCGCCGGGCAACCCTTCCCTGGCAGCAACGATTCCGCAGGCCTGCCGCCCGCAGACAAGATCGTCAGCAATCTGGTGCGGTCGGTGCAGGTCCAGGACGGCGCGATCCACGTCACCTTCGGCAATCGCGCCAACAGTGCCCTGCGCGACAAGATCCTCACGCTGCGCCCGGCCGTCGTGGCCGATGCGCCGGTGGTTCCCGTCGCCTGGGTATGCGGCAACGCCGCGCCGCCCGACAAGATGACCGTCTCGGGCACGAACAACACCAATATCCCGAATATTCTCCTGCCGCTGCGCTGCCGGCCATGAGGCCCCGTCACTCCTTCTCGAAGCGCTCCAGCAGCTTGGCGATCGCCGGATAGCCGCGCTCGCGCGCGACATCGATCGGCCGCTTCCCCTCGCGGTTCTTCTGGCGCGGGTCCACGCCCAGCGCGAGGAAGGCCTCCACCATGCCCGCGACGCCGCCGTCCGCCGCCGCGTGCAGCAGGGTGTTGCCCTCGAGGTCCTTCGTCATCGGGTCCGCGCCGCGTTCCAGCAGATGCCGCGCCGTCTGCGGATTGCCCGTCATCACCGCCCACTGCAGCACCGATTCGCCGTCGTCGTTCCTCGCCTTCGGGTCCGCCTTCGCGTCCAGCAGCAGATCGACGAAGTACGGGTCCTCGTGCAGCGCCGCCTGGTGCAGCGGCGTATCGCTGTTGTCGTCGCGCGCATCCACCTTCGCCCCCGCCTTCACCAGCATCGCGGCGAGCTCCTTCATGCCCTTCTCGATCGCCTTGTGCAGCGGCGTCTCCCGCTCCGCGTTGCGCGCGTTCACGTCCACCTTCCCGCCCGCGACAATTCCCTCGGCCACCAGCGGCTTGCCCACGTCGATCGCCTCGAATAGCCGCGCCTCCGGCGTTTGCGCCCACGCGCCCGTCGATATTGCGAGAAGCAACACGGCAATGCCCGTTTTCACGTCCCGATTTTATCGGCCTTATGCGGGCGCCACGCGCTTGCTAGACTGAAGCCTTACAGGGCGCGCCACGCCCGTCCCAGGGGGATCATGCTTGCAAACAGACCGCTATTTCTGGCTGCCGTCCTGCTGTCGTGTTCGCTGCTGTCCGGCTGCATCACGCCGCAGTCCTTCGTGGATCCGTCGGTGCCGAAGGTTTCGTACGGAGACCTGGACAAGCCCGCGGAACCGCTGGCGCTGAGGCTGTCGGTGGAGTTTCAGCGCAACGGCACGCCGTATCCGAGAGCCGACCCGATTCTCAGGGACAACACCGAACGCGTTCTGCGCAGCTCGGGCCTGATCATTCCGGCGGATCTGAACGCGAGCGGCGACGTCAGGGTCGTGGTAAACAACGTCGGCGACATTGCGGACGCGAGGGCGAAGGGCTTCGGCACCGGCCTGACGTTCGGCCTGGCCGGCTCGACCGTCATGGACGGCTACGAATTGACCATTGCGATCACCGTGGACGGCGCGACGGCGACGCGAACTGCGATCAAGCACGCGATCTACACGGCCATCGGCAACACGACGCTGCCGCCGGGCGTGGAGCCCGTCCCTCCCAACGTCGCGTTCGGCCGCGTACTGGAGCAGATGCTCCTCCGGGCACTGCAGGAAATGCAGAAGGCGGGCGAACTCGCGTTCAAGGGCGGCGTGACGCCGCGAGCAACCGGACGCCCGCCCGGAGGGGGCGTATCGATGGACGACCTGAAGGACCTGCTGCCCGGCAAGTAGTCCCGGGGAAATTCACAGCGCCCTGGCAAGCAGGTCAGCCAGGTGCAGCGTCTCGCGCTGCGCGAGCCCTTCGATCTGTTCGCGGCAGGAAAAACCGTTGGCGACGATGAACGCCTCGCTCGCCTGGCTTTTCACCCGCGGCAGCAGCGAGAGGTTCGCGATTTTCACGGAAGCGTCATAAGTCTCCGGCCGGAAGCCGAAGGAGCCGGCCATGCCGCAGCAGCCCATGTCGGGCGCCTCGGTCTGGATGCCGGCCGCTTCCAGCAGCCTGACGTCGGCGCGGTTGCCGCCGAGGGCTTTCTGGTGGCAGTGGCCGTGCAGCAGCGCGTGGCCGCCGATGCTCTTCGGCTTCCAGCGGCGCGCTTCGAGGACTTCGCCCAGCGACACCGCCAGCCGGGAAAGCTTGGCCGCGCCGGCATTGCCGGGCAGCAGCTTGCCCATCTCGTCCCGGAACACGGAAAGGCAGCCGGGCTCGAGGACGACCACCGGCGTGCCGGCTTCGATTTCGTGGGCGAGCGAGGCGACGATTTTTTCCAGCGATGCCTTCGCCTTGTCGAGCATGCCGAAGTCGTAGTACGGCCGGCCGCAGCACAGACGCTCGCGCGGCAGCGAAACGCGCGCGCCGGCGGCCTCGAGCACGCGCACCGCGGAGAGCGCGCTCTGCGGCCGGAAATGGTTGCTGAAGGTGTCCGGGAACAGCAGCACGGGATCGCCGCGGCGCATGCCGCCCGCGCGCGCGGGATCGCGCCGGCCGCGCTGGATGGCGTCGAACTCGGCGCGGAAGCTGCGCCGGGCGAACTGCGGCAGCGCGCGCTGCGGCGCCATGCCGCCGAGTTTCTTCGCCCAGCCCGAGACCAGCGGCGAGCGCGCGAGCGCGTTCACCAGGCCCGGCATTTTCGCCGCCAGCGGCGCCCATTCGCCGATTCGCCCCATCGAGTGCGCGCGCACCGGCAGCGGATGGCTGTCGTAGTAATGCGAGAGGAACTCGGCCTTGTAGCTCGCCATGTCGGTGTGCGTGGGGCAGTCGCTGCGGCAGCCCTTGCAGGCGAGGCACCACTCGAGCGCCTCCTTCACGTCCTCGCTTTGCCAGCCGTCGGTGATGACTTCGCCGCGCAGCATTTCGGCGAGCATGCGCGCGCGGCCGCGGGTCGAATAGCGCTCTTCGCGCGTGGCGCGGTAGCTCGGGCACATGGTCGCGCCTTCGGAGGCGCGGCACTTGCCCATGCCGATGCAGCGCTCCGCGGCGCGCGTGAAGCCGTCGCCGATGTCGCTGGCGAACGTCAGGCGCGTGGCGAGCGTCACCGGCTTGTACTCGGGGCCCTGGCGCAGGTTCTGGTCGACGCGGTAGACCTCGCCCAGCGCATCCACCAGCTTGCCCGGATTCATGCGCCCGAGCGGATCCCAGGCGCGCTTGAATTCGCGGAACGCCGCCATGAGCTCCGGCCCGTACATGAGCGGCAGGAATTCCGCGCGCCCCTGGCCGTCGCCGTGCTCGCCCGAGAGCGAACCGCCGTAGGCGATCACGAGCAGCGACGCTTCTCGCAGGAACTCGCGCCAGTGCGCGAGGCTCTTCGGCGTACGCAGGTCGAAGTTGATGCGCGCGTGGATGCAGCCGTCGCCGAAATGGCCGTACAGCGAGGTGCGGTAGCCGTAGCGGTCCACCAGCTTCTGGAATTCGCGCAGGTAGTCGCCCAGGCGCAGCGGATCCACCGCCGCGTCCTCCCAGCCCACCACGGGATCGGCGCCCGCGGTGATCTTGAGGTTGTGCGCGGTGGCCGAGGCGCCGGTTTCGCGGATGGTCCAGATGCGGTTCATGAGCGTGCGATCGACGATGACGGTGCCGCCCAGCACCGCCTTGAGCGCATCGGCCCGGTCGATCGCCTGTTCGCGCGTGTCGGCGCCGAATTCCACCATCAGCCAGGCGTTGCCCGCGGGCAGCATGGCGATGTCGTCGAGCTTCAGGCCGCGCTCGCGCAGCCCGCCGATGATGCCGGTGTCGAGCCCTTCGCAGGCGATCGGACCGGCGGCGAGCACCTGCGGCACCGCGTCGCCCGCGCGGTAGATGTCCTCGAAGCCGATCACCAGCAGCACGCGCTCGCGCGGGCTGCGCACCAGACGCGTCAACGCTTGCAAAGTCAGCGCGCAGGTGCCTTCGGAGCCCACCAGCGCGCGTGCGACGTTGAAGCCGTTCTCCGGCAGCAGCTGGTCCAGGTTGTAGCCCGAGACGCGGCGCTTGATTTTCGGGAAGCGGCCGCGGATCAGGTCGGCGTAGCGGTCGCGCAGGCTGCGCAGCTTGTCGTAGATCTCGCCCTGGCGGCCGCCGCGGCGCACGATGGCGTCGAGCTCGGATTCGGAGGTCGGCCCGCACCAGAAGCGCGCGCCGTCGTAGGTCAGCACTTCCAGCGCCTCGATGTTCTCCACCGTCTTGCCGGCCATCACCGAGTGCGGCCCGCAGGAGTTGTTGCCGATCATGCCGCCCAGCGTGCAGCGCGAATGCGTCGCCGGGTCCGGCGCGAAGGTGAGGCCGTAGCGCTCGGCCGAGGCGCGCAGCGCGTCGCAGACGACGCCAGGCTCGACGCGCGCGGTGCGCGAGGCCGCGTCCAGTTCCAGCACGCGGTCCAGGTACTTGGAGGAATCGATCACCACGGCGACGTTGACCGTCTGGCCGCACAGCGAGGTGCCGCCGCCGCGCGCGAGGATGGGCGCGCCGTGCTCGCGGCAGGCGGCGACCGCGGCGACGATGTCGTCCACCGAGCGCGGCAGCACCACGCCGATCGGCACCTGGCGGTAGTTGGACGCGTCCGAGGCGTAGGCGGCGCGCGCGCCCGCGTCGAAGCGCACTTCGCCGCTCAGCGCATCGCGCAGCGCGGTCTCGAGGATCGAAGGAGTCACTGGGCCAGTGTAGCGGGGTCGACCGTCTCCAGCAGCGGCGGCAGCGGGCAATCCAGCACCGCGCCGACCAGGCGCATGAGTTCCGCCTCCACGACGCGAATGGTGCCGTCGGCGCTCACCGCGGCGAACAGGCCTTTCACCAGGATCGCCTTCTGCATCGGCGCGAGCTGCTTGAGCGCTTCCAGCGCCGCCGCCGCCACTTCCAGCCGCAGCGCGGGCACCGGCGCCGCTTCCGGAATGCCCATCTCCCGGGTTCCTGCGCGCATGGCCGCGGCCAGCACCTCGGCGCGCTGGCCGGTGGCGTCCTGCCGCACGCCGGCATAGGCGATGAGCGAGAGCACGATCGCCGCCTCGGGCTGCAGTTCCACGATTTTCCGGCTGCCGTAGCCGCCGGGCTTGCCGCGCGGCGCGAGCTGGCTGCGCACCAGCGTCAGCACCGCGAACTCGTGCAGCGACACGCGCCGGTCGGCGTTGATCACCGCCTCCAGCGCCGCGACCAGGTGTTCTCTGGCTTCTTCGGGCGCGGCCTTGATCGCCGGCAGTGCGAGGTCGATCACCAGCATGTGGAAGGCCTCGCTCAGGCTGCGCGTCAGCGGCGCGAGCGCGCGTGCCTTCTCGCCGAGCACGATCAGGCCCTTCTGCTCCAGCGCCGCGATCTGCAGCTCCATCACGTCGTCCTTGGGCGCGAGCAGCAGCGCCACCAGCGCCGCGCAGGCGCCGTCCGGGTCGCGCAGCTGGCTGCGCAACTCCGGCGGCAGCGCGCCCAGCAGCCGCGCCGCGTAGTCCACCTTGGCGCCGTCCAGCGAGCCGACCAGCTGCGCGCTGTCGCCAGCCGAGCGTCCCCACGCGGTGCCGATGTCGCCGCCGCGCCTGCCGGCGGCCGCGGCGGCGAGCACGGCCGTCGCGGCATCTTTCCGGGACAGCCCGCTTTTGGAAGCGTCCGCATCCGCGGACGTATCCGAAACCGCGCTGATCCTGCTCTTCCTGTAGCTGGCGCGCTGGAAGCGCGCGTTGACGCGGGCGATGCGCTCATCGATGGGCGGGTGGGTGTCGAACAGGCCCGAGAAGGTCACCTCGATGCCCTGGCCGAAGAACATGTGCGACATGTCCTCGGCGCGCTGGTTGGCGATCAGCGCCCCCATCGGGGAAACCTCGATCTGGTCCAGCGCCCCGGCGATGCCGTCCGGGTTGCGCGTGAACTGCACGCTGGAGGCGTCGGCGAGGAACTCGCGCTGGCGCGAGACGGCGGCCTGGATGAGGCGGCCGAAGAAATAGCCGACGTAGCCGATGACGAGCAGGGCGACACCGACGATCACGATGGCGGCGATGACGCCGCCGCCGTTCTTGCCGCGGGTGTTGAAGCTGGCGC
>CAZPNH010000099.1:0-6414 GCA_964587635.1 uncultured Bordetella sp. | reverse complement strand
AAAGCCGCGCTCGGTCAGCCCCTCGGCCGCGAGCAGCGCGGCGGCGCTCGCCTCGGCGGCCGCGCCCGGAACGAACAGCAGGCGGCGCTCCTCCATGCCCGGTTGCAGGCCGATGCGGCGCAGCGCGTCCAGGTTGGCTTCAACCTTGTGGCGGCGGCCGTTGCGCGCGAGCGCATAGAGGTGCGTGAAGCTGCCCTGCCAGAACGCGCCGCGGCCCGGCACCGCCGGCGCGACGCTGTAGCGCGGGCCCAGCGCGCGCGCGAGCCACGCGCCGCGCGGCTGTTCGGTGAGGTGCACGATCAGGTCGTAGCGCCTCGCGCGCAGTGCGCCGTACAGCTGCCGCTCCAGCGCGATCCTGGAAAGAAGGTCCTCCTTCTTCCAGTCGCGCCCGACGGCATGCACCCGGGCGAGCGCCGGATGGCCTTCGAGCATGGGCGCGGTATCGTCGTAGACCAGCGCGTCGATCTCCGCCCGGGGCGCGTGCAGCTTGAGCGCGGCGGGGACCGGCGAGCCGAGCAGCACGTCGCCGTGGTGGCGCAGCATGACGATCAGCGCGTGCGCGATCTCCCCCAGCGGAACCGCGTCCCGAATTGATAACTGCGGCATCCGGGAAAGATAGCACTTATGCGCGCCCTGCCCCCGGCGGCGCCGTTCACATCTTCAATTCCAGCGACAGCGCCACCGTCCGGCCGGGAAGCGGGTAGATGGCGTAGCGGTCTTCCGTGAAATTGCTGCGCACCGCGTAGGTGTAGTACTGCTGGTTGAACAGATTGTTGACCGACAGCGCGACGCGGCCGAAGCCCAGATCCCGCGCCGCCTTGAGATCCACCACCGTGAACGCCGGAATTTTCGTGCCGAGCGTATTCGGCTCGTCGTTGTCCATGTACTGGCTCGACTCCCAGGTCAGGCCGCCCGACACGGTGGTGCGCGGTGCGGCAGCCCAGGCGAAACCGAGATTGAGCTTGTTCGCCGGCACCAGCGGCACGTACTTGCCGCCGATCGGCAGATTGACAAAGGGCGCAAACGCCCCGGCAAACATGCCTTCCTTGAAGCGCGCGTCGGTGTAGGCATAGCCCGCGGTCAGGCGCAGCGACGAAATCGCCTGCCAGACGCCATTGAGCTCCAGGCCCTGGCGCCGCGACGGCGGCAGGTTGGTATTGCCCACGCCCGGCGTGAACGGATCCAGGTGAATCTCGTTGGTGATGTCCGTGACGAAAAGCGCCGCGCGCAGCGAGTCCGGACCCTGCCGCCACTCCGCGCCGACCTCCTGCGTGATCTGGTGTTGCGGCAGCAGCATGTGGAACTGTGCGTTGAAATTCGCGTCGGTGCCGTAGATCTCGTCGACGTTGGCGAAGCGGTAGCTGCGCCCGGCGCGCGCGAAGCCCGACCAGCGCGCGTCGAACGCGTGCTTCAGGCCGATTTCCCACGCCTGCTGCGTGTTGTTCGAACTGGCGGGCGCCGCCGCGGTGTTGAAGAAGAAGCCCGGGGCGTTCGGATCCAGCGTGTCGCTCGCCGAGATTTTCACCTGCTCGGTGCGCCAGCCGAGCGTGAGCCCGGTGGCCGCCGTGAGCTGCACCTGGTCCTGCAGATAAAACGCGGTGTTGGTCTGGTTGGTGAGCACATGGTTGATGGGCTGATTCACGAATTCCGGATCGGTGGTGCGGCGCGAATCGTAGTGCCAGCTGTGAAGGTCGGCGCCCACCGTCAGGCTGTTGCCGAGACCACCCAGCTGGAACGGCACGCGAATGCGGGGCGTGAACCCGTACACGTTGAGAGCGTCGTCGCGGAAGCTCGGAAACCCCCCTTGATCGAAGAAGGAGCGCGCGTCCTTGTCGCGCCAGTCGAGGCCGATCCGCAATTCCGCGTCGCCGAGCTTCTGCCCGAGGGTGAACGCGGCCCGGTGGCCGTCGCGGCTCGAGTAGTCGAGCGGCGTGTCGGTGCCGCGCCGGTCGGCCGCGTATTCGTCGAGCCCGATCGAGGGTTGGACGAGCCGCGCGCCCGGCAGGCGCAGTTCCTGATGGTCCTGGGCGAGCCGCAAGTCGACGAAGCTCTCGCCGTAGCCCCAGCGCAGGCCCGTGGCGTAGTTCGCCTGCTTGTCGAAGTTGTTCGCGCGATATCCGTCGGAACGAAAATTGTAGGCGGTGGCGTTGATGCCGAAGTTGTCCTTCACCAGGCTGGCGGTGACCTGCCCCTCCTGCGTGTTGAAGGTCCCGAGGCGGCCGTAGAGTTCGGCGCTCTCGCCCTGCTTGAGCGGCGAGCGCGTGATGATATTGATGACCCCGGCGGAGGCGCCGTCGCCGTACAGCACGGCGCCGGTGCCGCGCTGGATCTCGATGCGCTCGATGGACGACAGCGGGATCGCCGACCATTGCACCGAGGAAAGGTCGATGTCGGTGACGCGCTGGCCGTCCAGCAGGATGAGCGTGTTCTGCCCCCCGGTGATGCCGAAGCCGCGCAGGTCGATGGAGGTGGAGGCGCCGTTGTTGCCGAAAAAATCCTTGAGCGTGATGCCCACCTGCTCGGCGAGCAGGTCGGGCAGCGTCTTGGCCGCGCTGCGCGCGATGTCCTCCGCGGTGAGCACGGTGACGCTGGCGGGCAGCTTGCGCGCGTCCTCGGGAAAGCGGCTCGCGTTGACGACGACGGCGTCATTGGCATTGACGACGCTCGCATCGTTATTCTGGGCGTGCACGGGCAAGGCGAAGGCGGCGAGTACCGCCATGGATACGGCGAAGCGCATTGGAACTCCCCTGGGTGTCTTCCCCGACACCGCGAAAAAGTTGAAAAGAGCGCCAAGGCCGGTCTCCGGACTCGCGAGTGGCGGATTCTCTCCGCCGGGTGCACGCCTTCCCGTGAACTGGAACATTCACAGTGGCCGGGTGTGCACCCCCTCGCTTACCGTTGCGGGGGCAGTCCAGGCTTTGCGCCGCCAATGGAGGCGGCAACGCACCTGATTCCCGTTTCACCCGCGGCGCGTGGAAGCGCGCCGCGGACACCTTGATGCTGACGACGGGCCGATTATATAGAGCGCCGCAGCATGATCAGGAACCACATGCAGAACCGGCCCTTATTTCTTGACGCTGTAGCAGATTTGCAACATAGTTCTGGCGTGGACGCGGAGTTGAACTCCCTCGAAGCCAAGGTCGCGCAGTTCGTCGGCCTGTGCGAGCGATTGCGCGCCGAGAACCACGATTTGCGCCAGGAACTGGCCACGGCGAAGAACGACGCCAAGCGCCTGAACGAGCGCATCGAGGGCGCCAAGGTCAAGCTCGAGAGCCTGCTCGCCCGCCTGCCCGACTGACCCGCACCATGGCCGACGGCGCCAAGACCATCGAAATCAGCATCCTCGGGCGCAACTACAAAATCGCCTGCGAGGACGGCGAGCGCGAGGCGCTGCTGGAAGCGGTCGCCTACCTCGACGGCAAAATGGGCGAAATCAAGAAGACCGGCAAGGTCAACGGCACCGACCGCATCGCGGTGATGGCGGCGCTCAACATCGCGCACGAATTCCTCTCCACCAAGCTGGACGGCGGCTTTGATGTCGGTCAGGCGAAGCGTAGAATTTCGGGAATCGAGGCAAAACTGGACGAAGCGCTCGCCAAGCAGGACAAATTGTTTTAAAACCTTCTTCGTCCCCTGCTGTGCACGACCGGGTCCATATTTTCCGAACCGATAGCTTCCCCAGGTTGCGGCCTCCAGTGCCACTGTTGTGATCGTCCCTCGCCTTCGGGCCCGCCGGACGAACCTGATGTGGCCGGACCGCGACCACCCTGCTTAGCAAGGGTTCGGAGGCCGGACCCACCGGCACGAGTGGGGGACTCCCTCAGCTTCCCTATCCGACTATGAACGCCTGGCTGATGAAAACCGAGCCCGACGAGTGCTCGATCGACGATGCGCTCGCGGCACCGAAACGCAGCACGCCCTGGACCGGCGTGCGCAACTACCAGGCGCGCAATTTCATGCGCGACGACATGCGCATCGGCGACGGCGTGCTGTTCTACCACTCGAGCTGCCCCGAGCCGGGCATCGCGGGCCTGGCCGAGGTCGCCTCCGCGCCCTATCCCGATCCATCGCAGTTCGACCGCAAGAGCCCCTACTACGACGCGAAATCCGACCGCGCCGCGCCGCGCTGGGTCTGCGTGGACGTGCGCGCGCTGAAAAAAATCCGCCTGGTGCCGCTGCCGGAACTGCACGCGCATGCCGCGCTGAAGAACCTGCGGGCGCTGCGCCCCGGCAACCGCCTGTCCATCACGCCGGTCAGCGCCGCCGAGTGGAAATTCATCTGCGATAAGCTGGTTCGGTGAACGATGTTTTTCTGCGCGCGCTCGCCCGGGAGCCGACCGAGCACACGCCCATCTGGCTGATGCGGCAGGCCGGCCGCTATCTGCCGGAGTACAACGCCACCCGCGCGAAGGCGGGCAGCTTCCTCAAGCTGGCGAAAACCCCCGCGCTCGCCGCCGAGGTGGCGCTGCAGCCGCTCGCGCGCTTCCCGCTGGACGCGGCGATCCTGTTTTCCGACATCCTCACGATCCCGGACGCGATGGGCCTGGGCCTGTATTTCGCCGAGGGCGAAGGCCCGCGCTTCGAGCGGCCGCTGCGCGACGAATCGGCGATCCTGCGCCTGGCCGCACCCGATCCGGCGGCCGAGCTGCGCTACGTCCTCGACGCGGTGCGCGAAACCCGCAGCGCGCTCGGCGGGCGCGTGCCGCTCATCGGCTTCTCCGGCAGCCCGTACACGCTGGCCTGCTACATGATCGAAGGCTCGGGCAGCGACGACTGGCGCGCGGTCAAGGAGATGCTGTACGCCCGTCCCGACCTGCTGCACCGCATCCTGGAAGTGAATGCGCGCGCGGTGACGGACTACCTGAACGCGCAGATCGAAGCAGGCGCACAGGTGGTGATGCTGTTCGATACCTGGGGCGGCAGCCTCACGACGGCGCAGTACGAGGAATTTTCGCTGTCCTACATGCGCAAGATACTGGCGGAAGTCCGCGGCGCGCCGCGCGTCGTCTTCACCAAAGGCGGCGGCGGCTGGCTGGAGAGCATCGCGGCGAGCGGTTGCGATGCGGTGGGGCTCGATTGGACCGTGGATCCGGCCGCCGCGCGCCGCAGAGCCGGCGGAAAAGTCGCGCTGCAGGGCAACCTCGATCCGTCGGTGCTGCTGGCGGCGCCGGAACGCGTGCGGGAACAAGCGCGGCGCGTGCTCGATGCCTTCGGCAGCGCGCCCGGACACGTTTTCAATCTCGGCCACGGAATTTCGCCGAATGCGCGCGTCGATGCGGTCGATGCCCTTGTAGACGAAGTGCGCACTTACAGCCGGCAACAGCGGGCGGCGCGGACCTGACTTATGCACACTGGGACACCAGAGGGAGAAATCACCTCGTTCCCGGGCGTAGCGCTCGCAGGAATCACTCAAGCCGCTGATCTTCCACCGAATATCATGTTCGCTGCCGCACATAGCCGGCGCCATATGGCAGCCCTGTGGAGAAGTTTCCGTAATGCGGCAGCGTTATTCACAGCTTTATCCACAGCTAAATCCGCAACTGGAAATTTTCCTTGTGGCGCAAGTAGAAACGGCACATTCGCGATGCGAAAGCTCAGCTCCCGCGGATGAAAGTTTTGCGCGTCGCGCTCGAAGTCCCGGTCGCAAAACTGTTTGACTACCTGGCGGACGACGCGGCGCCGGCCGAACCCGGCGACCGCGTGGTGGTGCCTTTTGGTGCACGCCAGCGCGTCGGCGTCGTCGTCGAAGCCGGCGACAGCTCGGTTGCGGCTGCAAGGCTTAAGCCCATCGTGCGCGTGCTGGAAGGCGCGCCGCGGCTGTCGGCCGACTGGCTGGATCTGATGCGCTTTCTTTCTTCCTACTACCAGCGGCCGCTGGGCGAGACCGTGGTGGGCGCGCTGCCGCCGCGCCTGCGCTCCCTTAAACCCCTGCCGAAGCGAAAGAAAACCGGCGCGCACGGAGAAAGCGGCGCAGCGCGGCGCTTCGTGCAAGGCCACGAGGCGAATCCGGCGCAGGCGCAGGCCATCGCGCGCATCAGCGCCGCGTTCGGTTCCTTCCGGGCCTTCCTGCTGCACGGCATCACCGGCAGCGGCAAAACCGAGGTGTACCTGCGGCTCATCGCGGAAGTGCTCGCGCGCGGCGGCCAGGCGTTGGTGCTGGTGCCCGAGATCGGCCTCACGCCGCAGCTGGAAACGCGCTTCCGCGAGGCGTTCCCGGACGCCCGCATCGCCCTGCTGCACAGCGCGCTGGAAGACGTTGCGCGCACCAATGCCTGGCTGGATGCGGCGCGCGGGGATGCGCAGATCGTGCTCGGCACCCGGCTCGCGGTGCTGACGCCTCTGCCGCGGCTCGGACTGGTGGTGGTGGACGAGGAGCACGATGCCTCCTTCAAGCAGCACGAGGGCTTCCGCTAC
>CAZPNH010000098.1:0-6479 GCA_964587635.1 uncultured Bordetella sp. | reverse complement strand
TGCCCGCGCGCGCCGGGAATTCCCCCGCACTACTTCTGGGCTTCGCCCTCGGGCGCCTCGGCGCGCTCGCCCAGCCGTTCGCGGATGCGCGCGCTCTTGCCCGAGCGCTCGCGCAGGTAGTAGAGCTTGGAGCGGCGCACTTCGCCCTTGCGCTTGACCTCGACGCCCGCGATCAGCGGCGAATAGGTCTGGAAGGTGCGCTCGACGCCTTCGCCCGAGGAAATCTTGCGCACGATGAAGGCGGAGCGCAGGCCGCGGTTGCGTTTCGCGATCACCACGCCCTCGAAGGCCTGTTCGCGCTTCTTGTCGCCCTCGACCACGTTGACGCGCACCACGACGGTGTCGCCCGGCGCGAACTCGGGGATGGTTTTCTTCATGCGCAGGAGTTCTTCCTGCTCGAGCTTCTGGATCAGGTTCATTTTCCGCTTTCTCCGCTCATTCCTTGTTCCCGCTGGAATTCTTCCAGCAACTTTCCTTCGTCTTCGCTCAGCTTCCTCGCCGCGAGGAGGTCGGGCCTCCTGCGCCACGTTCTTCCCAGCGCCTGCTTCAGCCGCCAGCGCCGGATGTTCTCGTGGTGCCCGGACAACAGCACGTCCGGCACCTTCGCGTCCCCGTACAGCTCGGGGCGCGTGTACTGCGGGCCATCGAGCAGCCCGTCGACGAAGGACTCCTCGGCCGCCGACTGCTCGCCGCCGAGCGCGCCCGGAATCTGGCGCACCACCGCGTCGATCACCGTCATCGCGGCCAGTTCCCCGCCTGAGAGCACGTAGTCGCCGATCGACAGCTCTTCATCCACCCGCCGTTCGATCAGGCGCTCGTCCACGCCCTCGTACCGCCCGCAGAGCAGCGTCACCGCTTCCCTGCCAGTCAGCTCCATCACTTTTTCGTGATCGAGCTTCCTGCCCTGCGGCGAGAGGTAAATCACCCTGCCTCCGCCCGCTTCCTTTGCCGCATCCAGCGCCTTCTCCAGCGGCTCGGCCAGCATCAGCATGCCGGGCCCGCCGCCGTACGGACGGTCATCGACCGTCCGGTAATTGTCCTTGGTGAAATCGCGCGGGTTCCACAACCCGAGCGACCAGAGCCCCGTTTCCAGCGCCCGCCCGCTGATGCCGCTGTGCGTTACCGCCGCGAACATCTCCGGGAACAGCGTTACCGCGTGGAAGCGGATCACCAGTCCGCGCCCCAATCCACCTCGATCCGCCTTTCCGGCAGATCCACCTTCTTCACCACCACCGGCACCCAGGGCAGCAATCGCGGCTTTTCGCCCGATAACTCCGCCACGTCGTGCGCGCCGTTGGAAAACATTCCCTTCACGACGCCCAGCACCTGGCCCTGCGCATTCACCACTTCCAGGCCGATCAGATCGTCCCAGTAGTAGCGCCCTTCACCCGGATCGGGCCGCGGAATCGATACCGCCTTGCCCTTGTACGTCCGCGCCAGTTCCGGATTGCCGATGCCGCCCAGCTTCGCCAGCAGCTTGCCCGAGTGGATCTTGGTTTCCTCGACCGGGTGTTCCTTGCCGCCGATCCACCAGACCGGCTGCGAGGCGAGCACCTCGGGTTCGTCCACCACCACCTTCACCCAGCCGCGCACGCCGTACGCATCGGCGACGCGGCCGAATTCGATCAGCTGCTCAGGCTGCTTTTTTGGCCTTGCCAAACTGCTTGACCAGCCGCACCACGGTAGACGAGGGCTGCGCGCCCTTGCCTTCCCAGTACTTGATGCGCTCGACGTTGACACGCAGCGACTCGCGCCCCTCGGGCGCCTTCGGATCGTAGAAACCCACGCGCTCGATGAAGCGGCCGGTAGCCGCGCGACGCGATTCGGCCACCACCAGATGGTAGAAAGGCCGCTTGTTGGCGCCGCCTCGCGCCAGTCGAATAACCACCATTGAATTTTCCTCTGCCCTGCGAAAGGGAGCGGATTATACGCATGAATCCCGCTGTCCGGGGAGATTAAAGTAAAGTGAACAGTGTTACAATATCACATGCCGACCATTCGCGTGGAGCAGGACGTTTTCGAAGGCCTGCAGCAACTGGCCAAACCCTTCGTCGATTCGCCCAGCATGGTGATCCGCCGCCTGCTCGAGGACAAAGGCGTGCTGCATGCAAAGAAGGAAGCGCCGAACAGCCCGCGCCTCGCGCCGAATGCGTTGACGCCTCAGTCCATATACGAGAGCTACCTGCTGCACGTGCTCCTCAAGGAATTCGACGGCCAGGGCCACAAGCGCGACGTCACCCACGCCATCGTCAGGCGCATGATGAAGGACGGCCACATCGGCGCGGCCGACCAGGAACTGGTCAGCACGGGCGAGACCAAGGCCGAGAACACCATCACCTGGGCGCGCAACGCGCTCAAGCAGCGCGGCTACATTGACCGCGCCGCCCGGCGGGGAATCTGGCAATTGACTTCCGAAGGAAAGAGCGCGGCAAGCAAAGTCCTCCTTCCCAGATAGCGGGCAACTGCCCGCTAGCGCATGCCCGGCAGCATGCCTTTCATGTTGCGCATCATGCGCTGAAGGTTGCCGCCTTTCATCATTTTCATCATCTGCTGCATCTGCTCGAACTGCTTTAAGAGGCGGTTGACTTCCTGCACCTGCACGCCCGCGCCTGCCGCGATGCGGCGCTTGCGCGTGGCCTTGATGATCTCGGGATTGGAACGTTCCTTCTTCGTCATCGAGTTGATGATCCCCTCGATGCGCGCGAGCTGCCTGCCGTCCTGCAGCTGCGCCGGATTGACCTGCGCGGCGAGTTGCGCAGGCAGCTTGTCCATCATCGAGGCGATGCCGCCCATCTTGTTCATTTGCTGCAGCTGCTGCTTGAAGTCCTCCAGGTCGAAGCTCTTGCCCTTGCGCACCTTGTCGGCGAGCTTCTGCGCCTGCTCGACGTCCACCTGCTTGTGCGCTTCCTCGACCAGCGAAAGGATGTCGCCCATGCCGAGGATGCGCGAGGCCATGCGCTCGGGATGGAAAGCCTCCAGGCCGGAGAGCTTCTCGCCGGTGCCGGCGAACTTGATCGGCTTGCCGGTGACGTGGCGCACGGACAGGGCCGCGCCGCCGCGCGAGTCGCCGTCCAGCTTGGTAAGCACGACGCCGGTGAGCGGCAGCCGTTCGCTGAAGGCGCGCGCCACGTTGACCGCGTCCTGGCCCTGCATCGCATCCACCACGAACAGCGTTTCCGCCGGCCGCAGCGCCGCGTGCAGCGCCGCGATCTCCTGCATCATCGGCTCGTCGATGGCGAGGCGGCCGGCCGTGTCGACGATGACCACGTCGCAGTAATGCGTGCGCGCGTATTCGACCGCGCCCTGGGCGATCGCTTCGGGCTGCTGGTCCGGCCGCGAAGGAAAGAATTCGACGCCCGCCTGCGCGGCCACGGTTTTCAGCTGTTCGATCGCGGCGGGCCGGTATACGTCGCAGGAAATCAGCAGCACTTTTTTCTTCTGCTGTTCCCTGAGCAGCAGCGCGAGCTTGCCGGCCGTGGTGGTTTTTCCCGACCCCTGCAGGCCGGCCATGAGGATCACCGCCGGCGGCGTCACCGCGAGATCGAGGCCCGCGTTCGCCTCGCCCATGAGCTGCGTGAGTTCGCGGTGCACGACGCCCACCAGCGCCTGCCCGGGGCTCAGGCTGCCGATCACTTCCTGGCCGAGCGCCTTGACGCGCACCGCGTCGATGAAATGCTTCACCACCGGCAGCGCGACATCAGCCTCGAGCAGCGCGACGCGCACCTCGCGCAGCGCGTCCTGGACGTTGGCTTCGGTCAGGCGCGCCTCGCCGCGGATCGTCTTGACGATCTTGGCGAGGCGCGTGGTCAGGTTATCGAGCATGGGGTGTTAAACTCAAAGCGTGCCCGACATTGTAATTCACGTCGTCGCGAGCGCCCTGTACGCCGGCCTCGCGTTGCACTTCTGGAACACGCGTTGGCGGACGCTGCCGGCCGCCTCGGCCGGACTGCGGGGCTGGGAGCGCGCCGCCATTCTCGTCGCGCTCGCGTTGCATGGCTGGCTGCTGTGGAGCCTGCTCGCGCTTCCCGAGGTGCCGCGCATCGGCTTCGCGCACGCGCTGTCGGCGATGCTCTGGCTGGTGGTGCTGCTGTGCTGGATCGAGAACCTGCTGGTGAACATCGCCATCCTGCAGCCGGTGACGCTCGGCCTGGCCGCGCTCTGCGTTCCGCTCACCGCGTGGTTTCCGGGCCGCGTTCCCGCCACCACGTCGTTCGAATTCGGCGTGCACCTGTTCCTCGTCATGCTCGCCTACGGCGTGCTCGCCACCGCCATGCTGTACGCGCTGCTGATGGCGGCGGTGGAACAGCTGCTGCACCGCGTGCACAAGCAGGCCGGCGTGCAGGCGCCGGGCGCCGCGCTGTCCGGGCCGCTCGCCAACCTGCCGCCGCTGCTCTCGCTCGAGCATCGCCTGTTCCGCCTGATCGCCATCGGCTTCGCGCTGCTCACGCTCACGCTGGCGACCGGCATGAGCCTCTCCGACTCGCTGTTCGGCCGCGCGCTCAGGTTCAACCACGAAACGCTGTTCGCGATCGTGTCCTGGGTGGTGTTCGCCGTGCTGCTCGCGGGCCGGCATTTGTACGGCTGGCGCGGCCGCGTCGCCACCCGCTGGGTGCTGACCGGCTTCGTGCTGGTGGTGCTGGCCGGCATCGGCAGCCGCTTCGTGCTCGAAGTGATCCTCGGCCGCGGCTGAGCCTGCATGGACGCTATTCCGCTCAGCTGGGCGATCGGCGCGCTGGTCGCCCTGCTCGCGGTATCCAGCTTTTTCTCGATCGCCGAGACCAGCATGATGGCGCTGAACCGCTACCGCCTGAAGCATCTCGTCGCGCAGGGCCATGGCGGCGCCATCCGCGCGGCGGCCCTGCTCAAGCACACCGACCGCTTCCTCGGCGCGGTGCTGATCGGCAACAACCTCGTCAACACCGCCGTCGCCACGCTCTCCAGCCTGATATCGATCCGCCTCTTCGGCGAGGGCCACTTGGGATGGGCGGTCACCGCCAGCACCGTCGCGGCGTCCTTCCTCATCGTCGTCTTCGCCGAAATCACGCCCAAGGTAATCGGCGCCACCTATCCCGAGCGCGTCGCCTTCCCGCTCGCCTACCTGGTCAAGCCCGCGCAATGGTTCCTCACGCCGGGCATCTGGCTGGTCAACCTCTTCGTGCAGCCGATCCTCAGGCTGCTGCGCATCCGGCCCGACCCGGAAGCGCACCGCCTCTCGCCCGAGGAGATCCGCACGCTGGTGCTCGAATCCTCCAGCTTCATGCCGAAGAAGCACCTGTCGATCCTCATGAACCTGTTCGACATCGGCGAGATCACGGTGCACGACGTGATGGTGCCGCGCGCGAAGATCGAGGCGATCCGGCTGGACGACGACATGGAAACCATCGCGCGCCAGCTCACCACCAGCTACCACCGCGAGCTGCCGGTGTTCCGCGGCAGCGCCGACGAAGTGGCGGGCGTGCTGAACCTGCGCAAGGTGCTCGGGCTGCTGTTCGCCGGCGCGCTCGACCGCAAGGCGATCGAGGACCTGCTGGATGAGCCCTACTTCGTGCCCGCCGGCACCACCGCCATCGCGCAGCTGCAGTATTTCCAGGAAAAGCACGAGCGCATCGGCCTGGTGGTGGACGAGTACGGCGAGCTCATGGGGCTGGTCACGCTCGAGGGCATCATGGAGGAAATCATCGGCAAGTTCACCACCTCGCTGCCCTCGTCCCGGCCGGCGCTCTCTTGGGACGAGGACGGCGCCGCGGCCGCGGACGGCGCGACGCCGGTACGGGAGGTGAACCGCGCGCTGGGCCTGGAACTCCCGACCGACGGACCGAAGACGCTGAACGGCCTGATCCTCGAGCAATTGCAGGACATTCCCGAGGCCAACGTCTCGCTCAAGATCGCCGGCGTGCCGGTCGAAATCGTCAGCACCCAGGGCCGGGCGGTGAAAACAGTGCGCCTGTTCAAGCCGGTGGAGCTTCCCAAAGAGGAGCCGGGCTGACGCGGCACCGCCGCTGCTTCACGTGACTTTTCTCTCTAGTTGGTCAAGTCCTTGACTCGGCGCTAGAATCCCCCCTTACCGGATTTTCGGCAGGGAGCAGGACATGGCGACTGCAGCGGCGGTGGCAAAGGGCGGGCCGAAGGAATACACCTTCCTCTGGGAAGGCAAGGACAAGGCCGGCAAGACCGTGCGCGGCGAAATGCGCGCTGCGGGCGAGAACATGGTCAACGCCTCGCTGCGCCGCCAGGGCGTCACCGTTTCCAAGGTCAAGAAGCAGAAACTCGGCGGCGGCGGCTCCGTCTCCGACAAGGACGTCGCGCTGTTCACGCGCCAGATGGCGACCATGATGAAAGCCGGCGTGCCCCTGCTGCAGGCCTTCGATATCGTCAGCAAGGGCTCCTCCAACCCGGCCGTGACCCGGCTGCTGATTGAAATCAAGACCGAGGTCGAAACCGGCGCGTCGCTGGCGCAGGCATTCCGCAAGTACCCGCTG
>CAZPNH010000097.1:0-6519 GCA_964587635.1 uncultured Bordetella sp. | reverse complement strand
GAATGATAAAATCGTCGTGTTCGGCTCCTTTCTCACGGTCGCCGGCGCCTATGGCTGATAACGACGACGTCAATACGCTGAAGCGCCGCGGCCGCCGCCGGCTGGTCGGCGCCATCGCGCTCGTGCTGGCGGCCGTCATCGTGCTGCCGATGGTGTTCGATTCCGAGCCCAAGGGCAGCGCGCCGCCGGTCAGCGTGCGCATTCCCGGCGAAGACGACGCCGCCTTCGCCCCCAAGGTCACGCCCAAGTCGCCGGCGATTCCGGAACCGGTCGTTCCCGAGAAAGCGCCCGAGAAGGCCGTTGAGAAGGCGCCCGAAGCGCCCCCGGAGAAGCCGGCGCCGAAGATCGAGATCACCGTCACCAAACCCGCCGACAAGCCGGCCGCCAAGCCCGATGCCGAGAAGCAGCGCGCCGAAGCCGCGCTGGCCGGCGGGCAGTTCGCCGTCTCGGCCGGCGCTTACGCGGATCCCGCGGGCGTCGTCGAGAAGCTCAAGGCGGCTAAAATCCCGTACTACACGGAGCCCGTCGCCGTGAAGGGCGGCTCGTTGACGCGCGTGCGCGCCGGGCCGTTCGCCAGCCAGGAGGCCGCGGAAAAGGCAGTCAAGCAATTGAAGGACCTCGGCTTGAAACCGGGCAGCGTCGCCCCCAGATCCTGAGATGACGTGGCTGGATTACGCCGTGATCGGCGTATTCGCGGCGTCCCTCGCGCTGGGCGCATGGCGGGGCCTGGTGCGTGAAGTGATCTCGATCCTCGGATGGGTGATCGCATTTCTTGCCGCAAATCTCTTCGCGGGACCCCTGGGCGCGGCCATGCCGCAGGCCATACCCACGCCCGAACTCAGGGTCGCCGCCGCATTTGTGGCGGTGTTTCTCGGTTCCCTGATCGTGACGACGCTGCTCGGACTGCTGTTGTCGAAGATCGTGAATGCCGTCGGACTGGGCGGCCTGGACCGGCTGCTGGGCGCGCTCTTTGGCGCCGCGCGCGGGGTGCTGATGGTGCTCGCGGCGGTTTTGCTGGCGGGACTCACCAGCGCGCCGCGGCAGCCGTACTGGAAGGATTCGGCGGGCGGCGCGCTGCTGGTGCGGGCCGCGCTTGCATTCAAGCCGCTGCTGCCGCAAACGTTCAGCGAGCGCTTGCGCTATGATTAGACCTTAGCACCGGGAGCATTCTCCGATGTGCGGAATTCTGGGTATCGTCGCACGCTCGCCCGTCAACCAGCTCCTCTATGACGGGTTGCTGCTCCTGCAGCACCGCGGCCAGGACGCGGCGGGGATCGTCACAAGCTCGCACAACAGCTTTCACATGCAGAAGGGCACCGGCATGGTGCGCGACGTCTTCCGCACGCGCAACATGCGCTCCCTGCCCGGCAACATCGGCATTGCCCACTGCCGCTATCCGACCGCCGGCTCGGCGTCCAACTCGGCCGAGGCACAGCCGTTCTACGTCAATTCGCCGTTCGGCATCGTGCTCGGCCACAACGGCAACCTGATCAATTCGGACAAGCTCAAGGAAGAGATGTTCCGGCAGGACCTGCGGCACATCAACACCAACTCGGATTCGGAAGTGCTGCTGAACGTGCTGGCGCACGAGCTGGAGAAGGCCTCGGTCAAGCTGCGGCTCGATCCGCAGACGATTTTCACCGCGGTGGCGAACCTCCACCGCCGCGTGCGCGGCGCCTATGCGGTGATCGCGATGATCGCGGGCCACGGCGTGCTCGCTTTCCGCGATCCCTACGGCATCCGTCCCGCGGTCATCGGCTACAACGAAACCGCGCAGGGCATCGAGTACATGGTGGCTTCGGAATCGGTGGCGGTCGAGGCCCTGGGCTTCCGCGTGCTGCGCGACATCGCGCCCGGCGAGGCGGTGTTCATCGAGGAAGACGGCCGTTTCCACAGCCAGCAGTGCGCCGAGAGCACCGCGCTCAACCCCTGCATTTTCGAGTACGTGTACCTGGCCAGGCCGGATTCGCTGATCGACGGCGCTTCGGTGTACGAGGCGCGCCTGCACATGGGCGAGAAGCTGGCGGAAAAGATCAAGCGCCAGTACCAGCACCTGCAGATCGACGTCGTGATCCCGATCCCGGACTCGAGCCGCCCTTCGGCGCTGCAGCTCGCTGCGGGGCTGGGCGTGCCCTACCGGGAAGGCTTCGTGAAGAACCGCTACATCGGGCGCACCTTCATCATGCCGGGGCAGGCGGTGCGCTCGCGTTCGGTGCGCCAGAAGCTGAACGTGATCGGCGTGGAATTCAAGGGCAAGAACGTGCTGCTGGTGGACGACTCCATCGTGCGCGGCACCACCAGCCGCGAGATCGTGACGATGGCGCGCGAATCCGGCGCGCGCAAGGTGTTCTTCGCTTCCGCCGCGCCGCCGGTGCGCTTCCCGAACGTCTACGGCATCGACATGCCCACGCGGGCGGAGCTGATCGCCGCCCACCGCAGCGAGGACGAGGTGGCCGCCGAGATCGGCGCCGACGCGCTGATCTACCAGGACCTCGATGCGCTCAAGGACGCGATCCGCACGACCAACCCGAAGCTCGCCACCTTCGAGACCTCGTGCTTCGACGGCATCTACGTCACCGGCGACGTGACCAGCGACTACCTGCACATCATCGAGAGCCGGCGCGACGCGCAGCGCGATTCGGAGGAGGACGAGGGCGCGCAGCTCGACCTGAACTTGGTGGCCAACGGCTAGTTTGCTATACTCCTTCTTTCGCGCCGATTTGATACAGCTTGCGGGCGCGTTACAAATACAGCTAAAGCGTGCCGTGCAGTTTCCTTAAGAAACCCGGTCCGCTTAACAAAAAGGGATCGGGTTTTTTTATGACTAAAAAGTACGAGACTTCCACCCTGGGCGTGCGTGCCGGCACGGCGCGCACCGAGTTCGGCGAGCATTCCGAGGCGCTGTTCCTTACCTCGAGCTTCGTGTTCGAGAACGCGGCGCAGGCCGCCGCGCGCTTTACGGCCGGCGACGGCGGTTTCGTCTATTCCCGCTTCACCAACCCCACGGTGTCCATGTTCCAGGACCGCCTGGCGGCGCTCGAAGGCGCCGAGGCCTGCGTCGCCACCGCTTCCGGCATGTCGGCGATCCTCGCCACCTCCATGGCGCTGCTCAAGGCGGGCGACCACGTGGTCTGCTCCAACGCCGTGTTCGGCGCCACGGTGCAACTGTACGTCACCATCCTGGCGCGCTTCGGCATCGAAACCACTTTCGTTTCACCGACCCGGGTGGAGGAGTGGCAGCGCGCGGTGCGGCCGAACACGAAGCTGTTCTTTCTCGAGACGCCGTCCAATCCGCTGGGCGAGATTTGCGACATCGCCGCACTCGCGGCTGTGGCGAAGAAGGCGGGGGCGGTGCTGGCGGTGGACAACGCCCTGTGCAGCCCGGCGCTGCAGCGCCCTCTGGATTTCGGCGCCGACCTGGTGATCCATTCCGCCACCAAGTACCTCGACGGGCAGGGCAGGGTGCTCGGCGGCGCGGTGCTCGGCTCGAAAGCGCTGCTGGATCTGGTGTTCGGTTTCCTGCGGACCGCCGGCCCGACGCTGTCAGCCTTCAACGCCTGGGTGATCCTCAAAGGCATGGAGACCCTTGAGCTGCGCATGCTCGCGCAATCGGAGCGCGCGCTGGAGCTGGCGGCCTGGCTGGAGAAGCATCCGAAAGTCGCGCGCGTGTACTACCCGGGCCTCGATTCGCACCCGCAGCGCGCGCTGGCGAAGCGCCAGCAGAAGGCCGGCGGCGCGATCGTCTCCTTCGACGTGAAGGGCGGCCGCGACGCGGCCTGGAAAGTGATCGACACAACCAAACTCATCTCGATCACCGGCAACCTGGGCGACGTGAAGACCACCATCACCCACCCGGCGACCACCACGCACGGCCGCATCACGCCCGAGGCGCGCGCCGCAGCCGGCATCACCGACGGGCTGATCCGGCTGGCGGTCGGGCTGGAAGCGGTGGCCGACCTTAAGGCGGATCTGTCTAAGGGTCTGGGCTAGAAGCTGACCAGGCGCGGGCCGACGTCGTCCAGGGCGAGGTAGCCACCCGGGCCGTACCAGTCGGGCAGCACCCAGCGCTCGCAGCGCGCGCCGTCGACTTCCATCTCGTGGCGCGCGGGCCGGTGGGTGTGGCCGTGGATCATGCGGTTGACGCCGAGTTGCCGGAACGCGGTGCGCACCGCGTCCGGGTTCACGTCCATGATGTCCGCCGGCTTGGCCTGGATCACTTCCTTGCTCTTTTCGCGCAGCGCGGCGATGGCTTCATGGCGCGCCGCCAGCGGCTTGGAAAGGAATTCCTTCTGCCAGGCCTCCGAGCGCGCGGTTCGGCGCCAGGACTGATAGTCGACGTCGTCGGTGCACAGCGTGTCGCCGTGCAGCAGGGCCACGCGCTTGCCCGCGAAGCGGATCACGCTCGGATCCTCGAGGAACTGCGCGCCGCTGGCGGCAAAGAATCCCCTGCCGACGAGGAAATCCCGGTTGCCGTGCATCACGAACACCTTCACGCCGGCGTCGGCGAGCCGGCGAAAGCCCTGCGCCACTTCCGCGGCCAGCGGGTCGCCGGCTGCATCCCGCAGTTCGTCGTCGCCGGCCCAGTACTCGAACAGGTCGCCGAGCACGTACAGGACCCCGGCGCGGCTGGCCTCGTCGTCGAGGAAGCGGAAGAACTGCTGATTGGTTTCCGGGCGCCCGCCCGAGAGGTGCAGGTCGGAGATGAAGAGCGCCTGGCTCACATCACTTCTTGCCGGCCACGAGAGTCGCGGACTCTATTACGACTTGTTCCTTGGGGGCGTGAGTATCGAACGGCCCGGCCGGGCCGACCGGCGTTTTCGAAATCTTCATGACCACATCCAGTCCCGACACGACCTTGCCGAATACGGCGTAGCCCCAGCCGTCCTGCGCGTCGGCCGCATTCAGGAAGCTGTTGTCCTTGACGTTGATGAAGAACTGCGACGAGGCGGAGTGAGGCGCGCTGGTGCGCGCCATGGCGACGGTGCCGAGGTCATTCTTCAGGCCGTTCTTGCCTTCGTTTTCGATGGGCGCGCGGGTCGGCTTCTGCTTATACGCCGTGTCGAAGCCGCCGCCCTGGATCATGAAGCCGTCGATCACGCGGTGGAAGACGGTGCCGGTGAAGTGGCCGTCCTTCACGTACTGCAGGAAGTTTTCCACCGTCTTCGGCGCTTTCGACGGATACAGCTCAAGCCGAAACGTCCCGACGTTGGTCTTGATGTCCACCAGCGGATCGGCGGCCATGGCGCCGGTCGCGCCCGCGGCTGCCGACAGGATGACCAGCGGTTTCCAGAAATCGATCAGTTTCATTCTCCACCCTCATAGATAATCTGCCAGCGCCCGTCTTCCTTGATCCAGTACTGGCGCTTGCGCATCACGTTGGAAAGATTGCTCGAGCGGTAGTCCTGGTCGAAACTGACCACGACGAAGCTCTCGCGCGGATACTGCAGCATGGCCAGCCGCGAAATCGCGACCTTGATCCAGCTTTTCGAGGCGTTCACGGCGCGCTTGCGCTCGGACCAGGCCGCGAGGTCCTGGTCGTCGGACTTGAAGCGCGCGGCATAGTAGCCGAGGTACTTGTCCGAATCGCGGTTCTCCCACGCGGCGCGCCAGCCCTCGAAGGCGTCGGCGAGCCCCTTGCGCTCGGATTCGAGCACCGCCGCGTCGGTCCATTCGATGTCGTCGGCGATAATCACGGGCGTGAGGCCGATTTGCAGGTTCTTGCCGACCGCCTCCAGGTCGGCGTTCGCCAGCACGATGCAGCCGTCGCTCGCCCGCGGCGGCCGGCTGTAGGTGTCCGACGGCGTGCCGTGCAGCCAGATGCCGTGGCCGCTGCGGCCTAGCCGCTTGTCCCAGGCGTTCGGGTAGTTGATCGGGAAGGCGCCTACGCCGTAGAAATCGGCCAGCTTCTGGCGCGGCAGGTTGGCGGTGACGTGGTAGACGCCGATCGGCGTCTTCTGGTCGCCTTCGCGCGTTTTCTCGACGCCGTTCCTGCCCAGCGTCACGTAGTAGTCGGCGACATACTGGGGCCGGCCGCCGACGTTCTCGAAAACATAGAGCCGCGCGCGGCGCGAATCCACCACCAGCGCGTACTTCTGGTCGGCGTTCATCTGCAGAACGTAGCGCGGCACCTGGTCGGCGCTGGGCCGGTCGCGCGCGGCACGCAGCCGCTGCAGCGCTTCGGCGCGCAGATCCTCCACCTTCTCGCGCGGCACGGTCTTCGGCACGTTGCCGAAGGTCTGCAGCGGGCGCGCGCGCGCCATCAGCAGGTCGCCGCGGATCAGGTGGGCCAGGCGGAAGTTCGGGTGCTCGGCGATGAGCGCTTCGACCCGCTGCATCGCGAGGTCGAGCCGGTTGGCGTCGATGGCTTCGAGGACCTCCGCGAGCGCAACCTCAGGACCGACGCCAGAAGACGTCGGTGCAGGTCCGGCCGCGTAGCCGAAGGAAGCGACAGCGAGGAGGGCGGCGGCGGCCAGGCGCGGCCAGGCACGACGCAGGGAAATCAATTGCACCCTCTCCTGC
>CAZPNH010000096.1:0-6532 GCA_964587635.1 uncultured Bordetella sp. | reverse complement strand
TTCTTCTTCTTCTTCATGGACGCGTACACGTCGCGCGTCAGGTTGATATAGCCGAACACTTTCAGGTCCCAGGCTTTGCGCCAGGTGTCCTCGTCCACCTTCAACAGGTCGCCGCCAGGAATGGCGCCGGCGTTGTTGACGAGGATGTCGAGGTCTCCCGCCCAGGCGGCGACTTCCTCTGCGGCACCGCGCAATGAAAGATCCGCGGCCTTTGTGCCCGGGCCCAGCGCGATGCTGCGGGAGACGGCGAGGACCGTGCAGCCTTCCGCGACGAGCATCTCCACGCAGGCGCGGCCGATGCCCTTGGACGCGCCGGTGACCAGGGCGCGTTTGCCTTTAAGATTGAGTTCCATGATTTCCTAGTCTAGCAACATGCCCACGCTCAAGGCCGATGACGGAGTGAAACTGCATTACGAGGAGGCGGGCCGCGGCACGCCCATCGTGTTCGTGCACGAATTTGCCGGCGACTGGCGCAGCTGGGAGCCGCAGCTGCGTTATTTCAGCCGCAGCTACCGCTGCGTCACCTACAGCGCGCGCGGTTATCTCCCGTCGGACGTTCCCAGGAGCGTCGACAGCTACTCGCAGGAACATTGGCGTGAAGATGTACGAGCCGTGATCGACGGCCTGAAGCTGGAGCGGCCGCATGTGGTGGGCCTGTCGATGGGCGCCTTCGCGACGCTGCACTTCGGCATGAAGTATTGCGCGAAGGGAGGGCCGCTGAAGGCGCGTTCGCTCACGCTGGCGGGCGTGGGCTCGGGAGCGCATCCGGCCACCTACAAGGGCTTTCAGGAAAGCTCGCGCGTGAATTCGGAGGAGCTTCGCAAGCTCGGCATGGCGCATTTCGCTGACACCTACGGGCACGGCGCCGCGCGCATCCAGTTCAAGAACAAGGATCCGCGCGGCTTCGCGGAATACAACCGGCAGCTCGCCGAGCATTCGGCGGAAGGCTCGGCCAACACCATGGCCGGCTACCAGGGCCGGCGGCCCAGTCTCTACGATCTGACGGAGGAAATTTCGCGCATCGACGTGCCGGTGCTGATCCTGTCCGGCGACGAGGACGAGCCCTGCATCGAGGCTTCCGTCATGCTCAAGCGCGCGATTCCGCGGGCGGGGCTGGCGGTGCTCGCCATGTCCGGGCACGGCATCAACGTGGAGGAGCCGGGGCTGTTCAATCAGCTGCTGGATGACTTTCTCCATCGCGCCGAAGCTGGCACCTGGGGCGAGCGCGATCCGCGCGCCGCGCCGCCCTCGATCTGGGGTCCCGGAGGCAAGCCGTGAAAGTCCAGCTCAAAATCCAGTCGATCTCGGCGCGCGCGGTGTCGGTGCCGATGCGCCGCCCGCTGCAGACCAGCATCGCGAAGGTGGGCGTGGCGCCGTTGCTGCTGGTGGATCTCAGGACGAGCGGCGGCATCGTCGGGCGCTCTTATTTGTTCACGATTGCCGTGCAGCATATGAAACCGGTCGCGGCGCTGGTCGATGCGATGGCCGGGATGCTCAAGGGCGACGCGGTCGCGCCTTTCGAGATCGAAAGGAAGCTGCGGGCGCGCTACGCGCTGCTGGGCGTGCACAACATGGTGCTGTTCGCCATGGCGGCGATCGACATGTGCGCCTGGGATGCGCTCGGCCAGGCGCTGGGGCAGCCGGTGGCGCGTCTGCTTGGCGGCGAGCCGCGGCCGGTGCCGGCGTACAACTCGAATGGTCTCGGCCTTTTAAAAATAAAAGATTTAACAAGGGAAGCCGGACAATTGGTCGCCGAGGGATTTTCGGCGGTGAAGCTCCGGCTCGGCAGGCCGCAGGCCTTGGCCGATATCGAGGCGCTGCGCGCGGTGAAGAAAGCGGTCGGCCCCGGCGTCCGGCTGATGGTGGACTTCAACCAGGGGCTTACGACGGCCGAGGCGATTCGCCGCGGCCGCATGATCGACGAAGAGGGCGGCGTGCTGTGGATCGAGGAACCGGTGCGGGCGGATGATTTCGCCGGCTGCGCGAAGGTGGCGCGCGAAGTGGCGACGCCGATCCAGATCGGCGAGAACTTCATGGGTCCGGAGCAGATGGCGCAGGCGATCGCCGCCGGCTGCTGCGACTACGTCATGCCGGACGCGCAGCGCATCGGCGGTGTGACGGGCTGGCTGCGCGCCGCCGCGCTGGCGCAGGGCGCCGGGCTGGAGATGTCCAGCCACCTGTTTTCCGAAGCGAGCTGCCAGCTGCTCGCGGTAACGCCGACCTGCCACTGGCTCGAGTACGTGGACTGGGCCGACCCGATCCTGGATGAACCGGTGCAGATCAAGGACGGCAAGGCGACCGGCGCCGCCGGGCCGGGCCTTGGCATGAAGTGGAACGAAAAAGCCGTGAAGAAGTATTCGGTATGAGCTTTTTTGACCGCCACTTCGCGCATTGGCCTCCAGGAGTACCCAAAGCCCTGTCGATTCCGCAGACCAGCCTTTACTACAACCTCGAGGTGAGCGCGCGCCGCTACCCGGACAAGGCCGCGATCATTTACTACGGCAGCACGCTTTCCTACGCCGCGCTGGAGCGCGAGGTCGCCGCGCTGGCCGGCTTCCTGCAGCAGCGCTGCGGCGTGGCGCGCGGCGACCGGGTGCTGCTGTACGCCCAGAACAGCCCGCAGTTCATCATCGGCTACTACGCCATCCTGCGCGCCGACGCGGTGGTGGTGCCGGTCAACCCGATGAACAAGAGCGAGGAACTGTCGCACTACATCGGGGATTCGGACGCGCGCGTGGCGATTGCGGCGCAGGAGCTGTACAAGGAAATCGAACCGCATCTGGGGAAGGGTCTCGATCATTGCATTCTCGCTTCCTATAGTGATTTTCTTGTAGAAAAAACAGATCTGAAAGTGCCGGATTTCGTGCGTGCGCCTCGCCTGGAGGTGGCGCGCGCCGAAGTGACGCTCTGGAACGCCGCGATTGCCGCGGCCTGTATTCCGCGCAAACACGAGGCGGCCCCGGATGACCTGGCGGTGCTGCCGTATACCTCGGGCACTACCGGCCACCCCAAGGGCTGCATGCTGACGCATTCGAACCTGATGTCCACCGTCGTCGGCGGCTGCGCCTGGTCTCAGACCTCCAGCGAGGCGGTGGTGCTCGGTGTGCTGCCGATGTTCCACCTCACCGGCATGCAGTCGAACATGAACATCCCGATCAGCCTGGGCGGCACCACAGTGCTGATGACGCGCTGGGACCGGGATACCGCGGGGGAAATGATCCAGCGGCACCGGGTGACCGGCATCACCGGCATCACCACGATGATCGTGGATTTCCTCGCCAACCCGGACATCGGCAAATACGACCTGTCGTCCATCGTGCGCATCGGCGGCGGCGGCGCCGCCATGCCCGAGGCGGTGGCGTCGAAAATCGAGCAGCGATTCGGCCTGCCTTTCCTGGAAGGCTACGGCCTCACCGAGACCTCCGCGCCGTCGCACGCCAACCCGGTGCAGCGGCCCAAGCGCCAGTGCGCCGGCATCCCGTACTTCGACACCGATTCGCGCGTCATCGATCCGGAGTCGCGTCGCGAGTGCGGGCCGAACGAGGTGGGCGAGATCATCACCCACGGCCCGCAGGTGTTCCGCGGCTACTGGAAGCAGGCAAAGGCCACCGCGGACGCCTTCATCGACCACGAAGGAAAAAGCTTCTTTCGCACCGGCGACCTCGGCTACTACGACGAGGAGGGCTATTTCTTCATCACCGACCGCCTCAAGCGCATGATCAACTGCTCGGGCTACAAAGTCTGGCCCGCCGAGGTCGAGGCGATGCTCTACGCCCATCCGGACATCCAGGAAGCCTGCGTGATATCGGCAAAGGATGCGCACCGCGGCGAGACCGTGAAGGCGGTGGTGGTGCTCAAGCCCGCGTCGCGCGGCAAGGTCGAGCCCGAGGCGATCGTCGCCTGGGCGCGTGAGAAAATGGCCGCATTCAAGGCGCCGCGCCTGGTGGAATTCGTGGAGGCGCTGCCCAAAACCGCCACTGGAAAAATATTCTGGAGAAAGCTCCAGGAAGAGGAGAACCGCCGATGAAACGCTTTCTGCTGCTGATGCTGTTCCTGTCCACCTCCGCGCTTGCCCAGGTGCAGATAGAACAGCCCTGGGCGCGCGCCACCGCGCCCGGCGCCACGATCGCGGGCGGCTTCATGGTGATCCGCAACCAGGGCGCGGCCGGCGACCGGCTGCTGTCCGCCTCGTCCCCGGCGGCGGCGAAGGTGGAACTGCACGTCACCAGCAACGACGGCGGCGTGATGAAAATGCGCGAAGTGCCGGGCTACGACGTGCCGGCGAAGGGCGCGTTCGAACTCAAGCCCGGCGGCGCGCACATGATGTTCATGGACATCAAGCGGCCGTTCAAGGAAGGCGAAAAGATCCCGGTGACGCTGAAGTTCGAGAAGGCCGGAGAGGTGAAAGCCGAATTCCAGGTCGGCGGCATGGGTGGGAGTGCATCGCCGATGGATCACAACATGCACATGTCCAAATGAAATCCTTCTTCACGAGCTCGCTTGCGGCCGCGCTGCTGATCAGCGCAGTTCATGTTTCCGACGTTCGGGCAGCAGTCGTCCCCGCTGATGCGGCCTCTGCCGCGGACCATCTCCCTCGACGGGCATTTCTGGGACTAACGGTAGTGACCGCCCCGAACAAGCAGGTGAAGATCAGCAAGGTTTTTCCGGGAAGCAGTGCCGCGTCGTCCGGGTTCGAAGCGGGCGACATCCTGCTCGATGTCGAAGGGACCGCCATTGATTCTGTTCCCGGATTCCTCGCGATCATGAGGTCTTTCAGGTCGGGCGAGCAGATTGTCGGTCGCGTGCGGCGCGGAAACAACGAGTTGAGCATCACGACAACACTGAAGGAGTTCCCGCTTGAGCGCGCGGAAGGCCTTTAGGTGCTCTACGACGCCGTTCACACCCCGAACGCCGTGCTGCGGAGCATCCTGACCAGGCCTCGCGGAAGCGAAGGGCGGCTTCCTGCGGTCCTCTTCGTGCAGGGGCTCGATTGCAGCACGGTCGAGCGGTTGCCGTCAGGCGAGCCGGGCCTGATAGGCGACCTGATATACGGCCTGGCGAGCGCCGGCTTTGTGGTGATGCGGACGGAAAGGAGCGGCGTCGGAGACAGCACGGGCACCCCTTGCAGAGATATCGGCCTTCAGGATGAAGTGGCGGGATTCGTTGGCGCGCTCAAAAAGCTCAAGAGTTACGCGTTCGTCGATCCGCAGAGGATCTTTCTATTCGGACACAGCGCGGGAGGCTGGGTCGCGCCCCTGGTTGCGTCATCGGAATCGGTGAGGGGCATCGCGGTCTATGGGACGGTGGTTCGTCCCTTCGCGGAATACCTGGTGGAGAACTATCGGCGCAATCACCGGCTACGCGATCATGCAGACCCGGGCCAGCTCGAAGAGAATCTCCGGGAGATGACGCAATTCCTTCACTATCTCGTGGTGGAAAACAAGTCTGCGAGAGAGATCATCGCGCTTCATCCCGAGCTCGCCGGCGCCAGGAAAATCCTGTTTCCCTCCGATGACGAGCATTTCTACGACCTGCGAAGCCTCCGGTACCTGCGGGAACTCAGCGGGAAGGACATCGCGCGCGCCTGGGCGCAACTGGACGCCTCGGTGCTGGCCATGTATGGCGAGTACGACATCCGGACGACCGCGATGGATCATGAATACATCGCGGAGATCGTCAACAGCAAACATGCCGGACATGGCGCCTGGATTCAGATACCGCGCATGGATCACGGATTCACGCTCCACTCATCCCTGCGGGAGGCCGTCGCGCAGGAATTCAAAGGGACCTTCGGCGACCAAGTCCTGCGGGAGTCGGTGAACTGGATGCAGGCGCTCGGCAAGTAACTAGTCGATTTTCATTCCCGTCGCCTGGACGAGCTTGGTCCAGCGATCCAGTTCCCGCGCCAGCATCGCGTCCACCTCTTCCGGCCTGCCCGCGGGCAGCGGTTCGCCGCCGATATTCTCGATGCGCGCGATGATGTCGGGATCCGCGAGTGCCTTGGAGAATTCGAGATTCAGCCGCGCGACGGCCGGCCGCGGCGTCGCAGCGGGCACGAGGTAGGCATACCAGGACACGACCTGCGATTCGGCATAGCCGGCTTCGGCCATGGTCGGCACTTCCGGGAACTGCTTGCTGCGCGAGGGCGCGGCCACGGCGAGCGCGCGCAGCTTGCCGCTGCGGATGTAGGGCGCGGCGACGCCGAATGGAATGAAGGAGAACTGCACCTGACCGGCGAGGATGTCCGGAATCGCGGGCGGGAACCCCTTGTAGCCGATGGCCACCAGATCGACACCGGTGTTCCGCTTCAGCAACTCGGCGCTCATGGTCTGCGAAGTGCCGCCCCCGCCGTTGATGTAGTTGATCTGCCCGGGGCGCGTTTTTGCGTACGCGATGAATTCCTTCAGCGTTCGCGCGGGCAGGGACGGGTTAACCACCGCCACGTTGGCCACGTGGCCCATGACGGCCACGCCGGCGAAGTCCCGGGTCGGATGCCACGATGTTTTGGTGAGCAGGGGCGTGGTGACGTGCG
>CAZPNH010000095.1:0-6546 GCA_964587635.1 uncultured Bordetella sp. | reverse complement strand
GCGTGTCCTGCCGTACCGCGACCTGCTCGCCGCGGATTTCGCCGCCGCGCACCGCGCCGCCGAGCACCCAGTACACGCAGCCGTGCCCGTGATCGGTGCCCCGATTGCCGTTCTCGCGGAAGGTGCGGCCGAATTCGCTGACGACCACGACGACGGTGTCGCGCCATGCGGACCCCATTTCGGCGGCGTAGGCGGCGAGGCCGCGGCCGAATTCCTCGAGCCGCCCGGCGAGGTAGCCGCTGCCGCCGCCTTCGCCGACGTGCGTGTCCCAGCCGCCCACGTCGACGAAGCCGATGTCGTACTGGTCCTTCATCAGGCGCGCGATGCGGCGCGCTTCCAGCTCGAATCCCTTGGTGGTGATCGCGCCGCGGCTTGCCGCCTCCATTTCGGCGCTCATGTCGCGCAGGACCTCGTCCCGCACCGCGAATCCCTCGGCGACCTGAGTGACGAGCGGCGTGTCGCGGTACATGCCGGCGATCAGGCTGCTCTGGCGCGCGTCCACGCCGGGCTTGCCGAGCGATTTCAGCGCCATGTTGGCGACCTGCAGGTCGCCCCGGAACGTCACCGGCAGCTGGTCGGTGAAGGCGATCGGACGCGGCCCGTTCAGCACGGCAGCGAAGCGGTTCATGAAACCCGACTGGAAATTGCGGCTGCCGCCGAGCGGCTGCCCGAACTCGATGCTGTCCTGCGTCTCGAAATGGCTGCGCGTCAGGTCCCCGGTGCCGGCAAAGGGCACGAAGGCCGCCTGTCCGCTGCGGTAGAGCGGATAAATCGTGTCGCGCAGCGCCGGATGGAGTCCCCAATTTGCGTTCAGCGGCAGCGCCGCGTCCGGACCCGCGCCAGGCTGCTTCACCGCGATATTGGGCCGCGCTTCATAGTAGAAGCTGCTCGACACCGGGACGAGGAGATTCGCCGCGTCGTAGCCGCCGCGCATGAAGACCAGCAGGAAGCGGGCGCCGGAGGCCGGCGCCGCATACAGCCGCGCGGCCATGGGCGCGGCCGAGACGGCAGACGTGGCGAGCAGGATTTTCAGTGCGTGGCGGCGGTCGATGGCCGTGACTCCTTCAGCGATTCATGAATTCGGGCGACGAGAGGAGCAGCATGTTCCATTCCTGCGCGGAGGCCGCGCGGTCGAGCGCCTCGCGGGTCGGCTCGCCCAGGGTCTTCTGCAGCGATTCGTAATAGAGCGCATTGGCGAGCTGCGGAAACGCGGGCCGTTCGGCAGGCACCGGACCGTCGCGCTTGAACAGGCCGGCGTTGTTGAAGCCGATGGCCCTCGCGACTTCGAAGCGCGTGGCGAGCTGCCCGGCGCTGGCCCATTCGGTGCGCGTCATGGGGTAGCCGTCCGGCGTCGCGCGGCCGTACGGCGGCTCGCCCATGCGGTTCAGCCAGTTGATCATCGGACCGGCGTTGAGGATGACTTTGTCGCCGTAGGCGAGGCGCACCGCCGAGAGGACGTAATGCAGCGGGTCCTTGAATTTGCCGCCGAGCGACTGCTGGAACTCCCGCGACGCGAACATCGCGCGCAGCGTCGCGGCGATGTCGCCGTCGCTGGCGCTGAAGGCTGCGGCCATGCGCTCGACGAGGGCCGGCGAGGGTTCGTCGGCGCCGAGGAACACGGCGAGCTTGCGGCTGACGAACCGCGCCGTCGACGGATGGCGCGCGAGCAGGTCGATCGCTTCATCCAGTTCGGCGGCGCCGCGCCCCACGATCGCATGGCCGAGGAACACTTTGTCGCCGTAATCGTGGCGGTTGGGATTGAATTCGAACAGCCCGTCGCGCTGGTACTGGTCGCGCAGGTTCGGGCGGACGTTAGGCGTATCCGCACCCATGTTGACGCCGAAACCGGTGAGGATGCGCGCAAGCTCCTGGACGTCGTTCTGCGCGTAGCCGCCGCCGACGCCCAGCGTGTGCAGCTCCATCAGCTCGCGCGCGTAGTTCTCGTTGATGTGGCCCGCGGCGTTCTGCTCGTTGTCGAGATAGCGCAGCATCGCAGGGTGGCGCACCGTGGCCGCCAGCAGGTCGCGGAAGCGGCCGAGCGCGTGCGGCCGGATGGCGCGCTCCTCGTAATCGCCGACGAGCGCGCGCAGGTTGGCCTTGTACTGGTGGACGCTGAAATGGTTCATCCAGAACCAGGCCATCTGCTCGCGCAACTGGTCGGGGGAATACAGCGCGCGCAGCAGCATGCTCGAGGCGGCCTCGCGCGCGAGGCGCGCGAGCTCGTCCTGGTAGGCCTGCTGCGCGGCCTTCTTCTGGTCCTGATCGGCAAGCGCGTCGCCGTCTTTGCGGCGCTGCTCCAGCCCGAGGGCGAGTTCCGCCAGCGGCCGCTGCGAGATGCTCATGGCGTCGATCTGCGCCTGGGCCTCCGGCGGCAGCGAATCCCGTGCCGCGGGACGCAGTTGCCGGTCGAGATAGCGCGCAGCGCCCGCTTCGGCGAGCGCGCGCGCCGAGGAAGCGTTAGCGCCCCAGGTGACGCGGTCGAGCAGCGGCAGCGGATCGGCGCGCCGGTCCGCCCGGTCGTTGCGCGCGGGCGGCGCCGGCCAGCCCGGAGCGCTCGCACAGGCGGCAGCCGCGCCGATGGCAGCGAGGAACAGGGAGCGGCGAAGCATCGCGATATTCATTGGCTGCAGTTCGACAACCGATCGGCGCCAATCGTGCGCCGATTCGACCGCTAAAGTGTTTCATTGTGTTACGAGGTTCAGCGCGGGGTGTTGAGCAGTTCGCCGAAGCGCACCCACTGCTTGCCGTTCCAGCGCATGAGCTGCATCTGCTCGATGGGGAAATGGTCGGTCGGGCTGGTGTTCACCTTGATGCCCGGCAGCAGCATCGGCAGCGCGAGATCCTTGAGGTTGGCCGCCTGCCTCATGATGTTCTCGCGCGACAGGTCGTTGCCGCACTGCTTCAGCACCTGCACCAGCACCATGGCGGAGTTGTAGGAGTTGACGTAGTTCTGGTCCTTGATGTCGCCGCCCGGCACGTATTTCTGCACGTAGGCCTTCCACTCCTTCATCGCCGGGTCGCTGTCCCAGGCCGGGTCGGTCGGATCCTTCACGTAGGCGGAGGACAGGATGCCGACGCCTTTCTCGACGCCGGCGGGCTCCATCACCGTGGATACCCAGATCGAGACGTTGGAGAGGAAAAAGGTCGGCTTCCAGCCCAGGTCGTAGACCTTGCGGATCGCCATGGCGGCGAACTTGGGCGTGGCGGCGACGATAATGGCGTCGGCGCCCGAACTCTGCAGCGCCACGATCTGCGAATCGATGGTCGGGTCGGTGAACTCGTAGCTCGCCTCCGTGACGGCGGCGGCGTACCTGTCGCCGAGGGTGTCCTTCACGCCGGCCACGTAGTCGCGGCCGAAGTCGTCGTTCTGGTAGAGGATGGCGATTTTCGCGTGCGGATTTTTCTCGAGGATGTACTTGCTGTAGATGCGCCCCTCGGAACGGAAGGTCGCCTGCACGCCGGGCATGGTCCAGGGAAATTCCCTGTAGTCGCCCCATTTGTTGGCGCCCGAGCCGATGAACAGCTGTGGGATCTTCCGGTCGTTGAGGTATTTGGCGATCGCCGAGTTGGTGGCGGTGCCGATGGTGCTGAAGATGAGCGCCACTTCCTCCTGCTCGACCAGCTTGCGGGTCTGCTCGACGGTCCTCGGCGGCGCGTAGCCGTCGTCCAGGCTGATCAGCTTGATCTTGCGGCCGTTCACGCCGCCCTGGTCGTTGATCATGTTGAAGTAGGCGACCTCGCCCTTGCCGAGCGTGCCGAAAGCCGTGACCGGCCCGCTGTAGGGCATCGTCTGGCCGATCTTGATCTCGGAGGCGGTCACGCCCGGCGCGTTCTGCGCGAGGACCCGCGCCGCCGCGGTCAGGGTGACGGCAATCAGGATCGCAACGCGGCGCTTCATTTTTTCCCTCGCATGGCGTGGTAGCTGAGCTCGCCGGGATTGGTGAGATCGGGAACCGTCCAGCCATCGAGGTCGTATTCCGCCATGCACTGCTCGGCGAAGCCTTTGAAGCGCGCGGCGTTGCCCGAGGCCTGCGCGCCGAACAGGCAGTAGCGCCGGATTTCCTCGGTCGAACCGCCGTAGTTGATCTCGTACAGTTCATGCCGGCCGCCGAATTCCGTGGCGATGCTGTCCCACAGCAGCTTCATCAGCTTGACGCGGTCCACCGCGCTGTAGCCGTTCGAGCCGCGCAGGTATTTGTCGAGGTAAGGACGGATCTCCGGGCTCTTGAAATCCCGCGCGTGCGAGTTGAGGTAGATGAGCCCCGAGGCAACGGTCTGCTCGATCAGGTACTTCACCTTGGTGTAGGCCATGGTGGCGATGATCTGGTAGGCGTTGCCCGGGTCCATGTTGGGCAGCACAAAGTCGCCGATCCACGGCTTGGGGTCGCGCACCATCGCGTCCGACAGTGCCCAGAACAGGTTGCGCCACGCGATCACCTCGCCGACGTTCGCCTGCACGCCGCGGTAATCCTTGGTGCCGCTCGCCTCCACCGCCTTCAGTAGCAGCCCGGCGATAAAATCCAGCTTGACCGCGAGCCGCGTGCAGCCGTGCACCACGAAGCGCGGCAGGAAGCCGGTGCGCGGGAAGAAGTTGTTGGCCTTGTCGATGTCGCCGTAGACGAACAGGTTCTCCCAGGGCACCAGCACCTTGTCCATGATGAACACGGCGTCGTTTTCGTCCAGCCGGCTGGAGAGCGGGTAGTCGAAGGGGCTGCCCATCGCCGTCGAGGACATCTCGTAAGAGGTGCGGCAGATGAATTTCACGCCTGGCGCGTTGGTCGGGATCATGAACACCGCCGCGAAGTTCTTCTTCTGCAGCGGGATCAGGCCATGGTGCGCGACGAAGGTGTAGTTGGTCAGCACCGAGCCGGTCGCCACCACCTTGGCGCCGCTGACGATCAGCCCCTGGTCGGTTTCCTTTTCGACATGGCAGCAGACATCGGCAACTTCATCGGGCGGACGGTCGCGGTCGACCGGCGGATGGATGATGGCGTGATTGATGAACGGCACGCGCTCCTGGCTGAACTTGTACCAGCGCTTCGCATTTTCCTGATAAGGGTCGTAGAAATCCGCGTTGGCGCCGAGCGTGGCGAGGAACGCGGCCTTGTAATCGGGTGCGCGGCCCATCCAGCCGTAGGTGAGCTTGGCCCATTCGGCGATGGCGTCGCGGCCGGCAAGCAGGTCCGCGGCAGATTTCGGCGCCTTGAAGAACGCCTGCGTGACGCCGCCGTTGCCGGTGTCAGTGGGCACCGTCAGCTTTGATTTTGTCTTTGGATCGTGCAGCGCATCAAAAAGCCTCGCCGTCATGCGCGCCGTGTTGCGGAAAGCCGGATGGGTGGTGACGTCCTTCACCCGCTCGCCATAGATGAAAACCTCGCGACCGTCGCGCAGTGACTCAAGGTATTCGCCGCCGGTTTGCGGCCTGGAAACATTCACCTTGCCGATGGTTTCCAACTTTGCGGCAAAGCTCTCGCGGCTGCCGCGAGAATCGTCTGTGGTCATTTGTTTGGGCTCCCAACAATCGAATTTCTGGTGCTAGACTAAAAACATATTTACAGGATGGCAAGCACTACCCAACGGAGAGGGAGGTCACATGAAAGGTGTTTCATTTGAAGGGGGCCGTCGCGGCGTCATCAAGGCGGGCGGCGCCGCGGCAATTCTTGCTGCGCTGCCGAAATTCGCGCGCGCGCAGGGCGCGGGCATAAAGATCGGCTACGTCTCGCCGCAGACCGGGCCGCTCGCGCCCTTCGGCGAAGCGGACAAATGGGTCATCGACCGGATGCAGGCGGCGTTCAAGGCCGGCGTCCCGATCGGCGGCAAGAAATCCGCGATCCAGATTCTGCTGAAAGACAGCCAGTCGAACCCCAACCGGGCCGGCGAAGTCGCCAACGATCTCATCCTCAAGGACAAGGTGCAGATCGTGCTGACGGCGGGAACGCCCGAGACGGCGAACCCGGTGTCGGACGCCTGCGAGCTGAATGAAGTGCCGTGCGTTTCCAGCGTGGTGCCGTGGCAGCCGTGGTTTTTCGGCCGCAAGGGCGATCCGGCCAAGGGTTTCAACTGGACCTACCATTTCTTCTGGGGGCTGGAAGACGTCATCGCCAATTTCACCAACGGCTGGAAATCGGTCCAGACCAACAAGAAAGTCGGCGGTCTGTTCCCCAACGACGGCGACGGCAACGCCTGGGGCGACAAGGAACGCGGCTTCCCCCAGCCGCTGGCGAAAGACGGTTTCACCCTGCTCGATCCGGGCCGCTACCAGAACCTGACGCAGGATTTCTCGGCGCAGATCGCGGCGTTCAAGAAGGGCAACGTCGAGATCGTCACCGGCGTGATGATTCCGCCCGACGCCAAGACTTTCCTCACGCAGGCCAGGCAGCAGGGCTTCAAGCCCAAGGTGATCACGCTAGGCAAGGCGCTGCTGTTTCCCGGCGCGATCGAGGCCCTCGGAGAGCTCGGCGACGGCCTTACCTCGGAAGTCTGGTGGAGTCCATCGCATCCGTTCAAGTCGTCGCTGACCGGCGAGAGCGCGAAGGCGCTCGCCGA
>CAZPNH010000094.1:0-6563 GCA_964587635.1 uncultured Bordetella sp. | reverse complement strand
CGTTTCTTCTGCCCCTTGCTGCCGAACACCACGACGGGGTTCAGGCCGAAGATGTTCATGTGCACCGCCGAGGCGCCGGAGAACCCGGCGCCCGACTCGGCGATCGCCTGCATCATCACCGCGGCCTCGGCGATGCCCAGCCCCGACCCGCCGTACTCTTCGGGCATGGCGACGCCCAGCCAGCCGTCCCTGGCGAGCGCCTGGTGCAGTTCCTTCGGGAAGCCACCCTCCCTGTCCTTCTTCAGCCAGTAGGCGTCGTCGAATTTCGCGCAGATCTTCCCGATCGCTTCGCGGATCTGCTCCTGCTCCTGGGTGAAGGCGAAGTTCACTTCACCGCCCCCGCTTTCTTCATGTCGGCGATTTCCGCGTCGTCGAAGCCCAGATCCACGAGTATCTCGCGGCTGTGTTCACCGGCCTTCGGCACGCCGCGCCGCAGCTGTCCGCCGCGCACGCCGTTGGCGTGCACCGGGAACAGCGCGAACTTTTCGCCGCCGATCGAGGCGACGTCCTTGCGCGCGACGATCTGTTCGAGCTGCGCAGCCTCCGCGGGCGTGATGCAAAGGTCCACGGGGACGTCATGGTCATCGCAAAGCTTGAGCCATTCTTCGGCGCTTTTCTTTTTCAATTCACTTTCCAGCAGGGCCGAAAGGCGGTCTCCGTTGCTGCGCCGCTTCGCGTCCGTCGAAAACTCCTCGCCGGCGAGTCCGGGGACGATCTTCACGAAGTTTTCCCAAAAATGCTCTTCCAGGATGCCCAGCGTGAGGCGTCTGCCGTCTTTCGTCTCAAAAATGTCGTTCACCGGAAAGAGATGCGCCTTCGGGTCCACGCCCGGGTCCAGGCTGTGGCGCATCGCGGCCCAGAAGAACGCGGCTTCGAACAGCGACAAATCCAGACTCGCGCCTTTTCCTGTTTTATTTCTTTCATGTAAAGAAGACAAAACCGCTATCGCGGCGAAGCTGCCGCCGGCCATGTCGGCGATCGCCAGGCTGGAGCGCGACGGCGCCTTCAGCCACTGCCCCGGGAAAGCCAGCGCGCCCGCCGCGGCGACGTAGTTCACGTCGTGCCCCGGCCGCTCGCGCCACGGCCCGGTCTGGCCGTAGCCGGAGATGGCGCAGTGAATGATTTTCGGATTGGCCTTCTTCAAGCTGTCCGGATCGATGCCGAGGCGCTTCGCCACCCCCGGCCTGAAGCCTTCGATGGCGATATCGGAATGCTGCGCGAGGCGAGCGACGATATCTCTTGAATTTGCCGTTTTCAAATCGATGGAAATACTTCTTTTATTCCTGTTTTCAGTCCGGAATTGCACGGGAACATAACCGCGTCCCGGATCGCCGTTGAGCGACTCGACCTTGATCACGTCGGCGCCCAGGTCGGCCAGGATCGCCGTGCAGAACGGCCCCGGCACGAACATGGAGAAGTCCACGACGCGGACCCCCGCGAGGGGCTGCCAGGGCTCGGCCATCAGCGGATGACTTTCTCCGGGTCTTCGCCGTACGGCGGCGCGTAGATCACCATCACCTTCACGCGCTCGCTGGTGGCGAGGAAGAGATGCTTCACCTCCGCCGGGAAGAAGCAGGCCTCGCCCGGCTTCATGTCGAATTTCTCGCCGCCGACCTCGACGCGCGCTTCGCCTTCCAGCAGGTAGCAGACCTGCTCGATGCCCGGATGCGCGTGCGGCAGCGCGCCCTTGCCGCGCTCCAGCTCGCCGATCAGCACCTCCAGCTGCTTCGCGCCCACCGTCTCCGGGCCGATCAGGCGGAAATTCCTCGTGCCCGTGTGGTTGGCCGGCGAATAGGGTTTCACGTCGGCCTGCCGAATGCGGTATTTGCTCATGCGAGCCTCGCGCGTTTCGCGGCGATCCGTTCGCGGCTTCTGGCGACATCCACCACGAAGCGCACGTGGCTGCCGCGGCCGACTTCCTCGACCGGGTCGCGCACCGAGAATTCGAAGGTCACCCGGCGCTTGTCCACGTTGGCGACGCGCGCCTCTACCGTCACTTCCATTCCCGGCGGCGTCGCGCCCAGGTGATCGATGGAGACGTGCGCGCCCACCGAGTCCTCGCCCGGGTCCAGGTGCGCCAGCAGGAAGTCGCGGCAGGTGTATTCGACGTCGCTCACCATCCGCGGCGTCGCGTAGACCATGTTCTCCTGTCCCATGAAGGAGATGCAGCGGTCTTCGTCGACGAGGATGCGCTTGGTAACCGCGAGGCCCGCCAAAAGAGTCTGTTTCATGCCGGTGCGCAAGAGTATATTAGGTCTGAGATGGGACACACCGTACCCGCGGGCACTCCCGAAGCAGACCGAGCTCGCATCGTCGAGCGGCCCGACGGGTTCTATTGGCATACCGAAGACCGCAAGTCCGAATACGGCCCGTTCCCGACGCTGATCGCCGCGCTCGCCGACATGCAGGAGACGGGCGATACGCCCTACGAGCCGGGCGAGACCCTCGAAGAGGCCGAGAACGAGATCGGCATCGCCGACTGGATCGATCCCGACACCGGCCAGCCCGCCGAGGAATCGGGCCCACGCATCAAGGACAACTGACCATGCAAATTCCCCTGCAGATCACGCTGCGCAACATCGCCCATTCCGACGCCGTCGAGACGGCGATCCGCAAGCGGGCGGAAAAGCTGGACCGCTACCACCGGCACATCGTGAGCTGCCGCGTGGTGGTCGAAATCCCCTCGCGGCACAAGCAGCAGGGCAAGGAATTCGTGGTGCGCCTGGACATCAAGGTGCCGGGCAACGAAATCGCCATCAACCACGACCACCACGAGGACGTCTACCGCGCGCTGCAGGATGCGTTCGGCGCCGCGCGGCGCAAACTCGAGGACCACGCCCGCCGCCACGCCGGCTCCGAGCCGGCGCTGGCGGACGAAGCGGACGGCGCGGAAGACGTGAACTAGCGGGGCGCACCGTCCGCCGCGCCGCCAGGCGCGGCCTCCTTTGACGCAGATCAACTCCTGCCACCGGTGCGGCGCTACGCTGCGAGGCACACAGGAGGTCGCCATGTTCAAGAGCATTCTCGTTTCCACCGACGGCTCGAAGCTGTCGCAGAAAGCCATCAAGGCCGCGGCGCGGCTCGCCCGGGAACTAGGCGCCAGCCTGACCGGCGTGTATGTGATGCAGCCCTATATCGACCCGGTGTACGCCGAAGGCATGATCTACGGTGCCAACGTGTCGGCCAAGCGCTACAAGGAAGTCACCGAGCGCGAAGCCAGGAAAGCGCTTGCCCAGGTCGAAATCGAGGCGCAGACGGCGGGCCTCCGCTACCAGGCGGCGATGCCCACCGCCTCCAACGCCTGGGAGGGGATCATCCGCACCGCGAAGTCCAAGAAATGCGACCTGATCGTCATGGCCTCGCACGGCCGGCGCGGCCTTGCGGGCCTGGTGCTGGGAAGCGAAACCACCAAGGTGCTGACGCATTCCAAGATCCCGGTGCTGGTATGCCGGTAACGGGCCCGCGCATGCACTACTTCACCATCGAGCAGCGCGAAACGCTGCAGCACCAGCTGGAGGCGCGCGCCGCGGCTCTGCGCCAGGAAATCGGCGACGACGAGCGCGCCGACCTGAACGCCGAGCCCGAGGCCGTGGCGCTCGATCTCGATGTTGCCGAGCTGCGCGCGGTCGAGACGGCGCTGGCCCGCGTGCACATGCCGGGAATCGGGCTGTGCGAGGAATGCGGGGCGGAAATCCCCTACGCGCGCCTGAGCGCCAATCCAGCCGCGACTCGCTGCATCGGTTGCCAGGCGCAGCGCGAGCGGGCGTCGCAGCCCTCGCCCCGCAGCTGACCCGGGGAGCAATCCATGTCTCACTTCCACGCCGTCGTATGGATCGACCACAAGGAGGCCCACGTACTGCAGTTCACGCCCGACGAGGTCGAGAAAGCACTGGTGCATGCGCACCCCAAATACCGGAAGACGCACCATCGCAGCGGCGTCATTGGTGGCGGCAAGGGGCCCGAGGACAAAGAATTCTTCGACCAGGTCGCTGCCTCACTGGCCGGCGCCATGGAAATCCTGATCGTCGGGCCGGCGCAGTCCGGGCAGGAATTCGCCAAGTACCTGGCGAAGCACGCGCACGACCTGGCCGCGAGGGTGCTGGCGGTCGAGCCGGCGGACCATCCCAGCGACGGCGAGCTGCTGAAGCTCGCGCGGCACTATTTCACCGGCGCGGACCGCATGCGCACGCAGCCGGGCACGCGCCCGGCCTGACGCCCGCGATTTCGCCGCAGCCGGCGCTAGCCGGTCCGCTTCCAGGCGTCGCCGAGCCCGATGGGCGCCGGCGCCAGACTGACGATGCGCTGGAACAGTTTCGTGAAGTCCTGGTTGCGCAGATCCGCGACCGGATCCTCGTTGCCGGCGAAAGCGGACTCGATCGCGGCCCAATCCTCCGCGGTGAGCGCGCGCTCGGCGAGGGGCAGCAGCTTCTCCTCCTCCTTGCGCATGTGGTCCCAGTGGAATTGCGCGTAGGTATCCACCGCGGCGCCGAAATGCGCGGCGCCGGCAGGCCAGGTTTCCTCGTAGGCGAGCAGCGCCTGCTCGAGATCGCGCACGAGAATGGCGCCCTTGATGTGCTCGCCGCGCAGTTCCTCCACCAGCTGCCGCGCGCCCGGATCGCGCCGCAGCAGGCGCGCAAACAACTGGTCGTCCTCTTTGGGGTGATGCATGCGCTCGGGAAATGCGTCGATGTAGTAGATCATTGCGCGGAATACCGAGAAATCAGGCCGCAGCCCCGGCTCACGCGCCATGCCGGCCAGCGCCTTGAGGCCGCTCAGCACGGCGGAGATCGAGCGGTGCTCGTCGTAGATGATGCCGATCGCCTTGTTCATGGTTCCCTCCTAGAAGCAAAGAAGTCCGCGGCGGATGCCCTCGCCAAGCGCGCTGGCCTGCGCCAGTCCGTAAACGCCGAATCCGAGGACCGTCGCGCCGGCGAATGGGCGCCAGGCGCGCAGCCGCGCCGCCAGCCAGCCCGCGGCGAGCAGGAAGGGCAGCGTGCCGAGGCCGAACGCAGCCATGGCAAACGCACCGCGCGCAGCGCTGCCGGAAAATGTGGCCGTGGCGAGCGCCGCATACACCATGGCGCAGGGCAGCCAGCCCCAGACGATCCCCGCGGCATAGGCCTGCGGCAAAGAGCGCGCGGGCAGCAGGCGCGCGGCGAGCGGCTGCAGCCGCCGCCACAGCGGCATTCCCAGCGCTTCAAGCCGCGACAGCAATCGCCCTGCGCCTGCGAGATACAGCCCCACCAGCACCAGCATCACGTTGGCCGCGACCTGCAGCGTTTCCTGCGCGGGCAGGACACCGGATGCGTATGCGGCTGCGCCCAGCGTTCCCGCCGCGCCGCCAGCTGCTGAGTACGTGGAGATGCGCCCGAAATTGAAAGCGAGGCGCCGTTCCCAGTCCGATGTCACGCGGATGGGAATGACGCGCCTGCCATCGAACGCCGACACGATGCCGCCGCACATGGCAACGCAGTGCACGCCCGAGGCCAGCCCCGCGGCGAGCATGACTGCAAGCAGCGCTTCCATGCCTAGATCACCCGGGAATATGCGGCGGTCTGGCGGCGCGCGCGCAGGTATTTGTCGAACACCATGCATACCGTGCGCACCAGCAGCCGCCCGCGCGGCGTGACCACGATCCATTCGGGCTGAATTTCCACCAGGCCGTCGGCCTCGAGGCGGCGCAGATCCTCCAGTTCCTCGGCGTAGTAGCGCCGGAAATCGATCAGGTGGGACAGTTCGATGGATTCGATGGACACCCGGAAATGGCACATCAGCGACTGGATCACGGCGCGGCGCAGCAGGTCGTCCGCGCTCAGCTCGATGCCGCGCAGCACCGGGTTGCGCCCTTCGTCGAGTGCGGCGTAGTAATCGTCCAGCGTCTTCTGGTTCTGGTAATAGGTCGGGCCTACGCGGCCGATGGCCGACACGCCGAAACCCAGCAGATCGGATTCCGCGTGCGTCGAATAGCCCTGGAAATTGCGCTGCAGCCGGCCCTCCCGCTGCGCCACGGCGAGCTCGTCGTCCGGCTTGGCGAAATGGTCCATGCCGATGTAGGCGTAGCCGGCGCCCGTCAGCCGCCCGATGGCGAGCGTCAGAATCTGCAGCTTCGCCTCGGCTGCGGGCAGGTCGGCGGACTGGATCCGCCGCTGCGGCTTGAACAACGCGGGCAGGTGCGCGTAGCTGTAGAGCGCGATGCGGTCCGGATCGAGCGCGATGACCTTGTCGAGCGTGGCGTTGAAGCTGTCGAGAGTCTGGTGCGGCAGGCCGTAAATCAGGTCCAGATTGACCGAACGGAAACCGCTGGCGCGCGCTTCCTCGACCACGCGGCGCGTCTCGGACTCGCTCTGCTCACGGTGCACCCCTTTCTGCACGGCGTGATCGAAGTCCTGTACGCCCAGGGAGACGCGGTTGAATCCCAGGCCGGCGAGGAATTCCATGCGGCCTGGCTCGGCGCTGCGCGGATCCACCTCGATCGAAACCTCAGCTTCCGGCTCGCGCTCGAATTGCGCATCCAGCAGGCGCATCAGCTCCGCCATTTCCTCGCGCGCGAGGAAGGTCGGCGT
>CAZPNH010000093.1:0-6569 GCA_964587635.1 uncultured Bordetella sp. | reverse complement strand
CGCCGCGCCAGTTCACGCACGGCGAGCCGGGCGAGAGCCGCGAGCTCGCCCTCGAACTCCGCGTGCTGGCCGATGTCGGCCTGCTCGGCCTGCCCAACGCGGGCAAATCGACCTTCATCCGCGCCGTGTCGGCGGCACGGCCGAAGGTCGCCGACTATCCGTTCACCACGCTCAACCCGTCGCTGGGCGTGGTGCGCATCGCGCACAACGAAAGTTTCGTCGTCGCCGACATCCCTGGACTGATCGAGGGCGCGGCCGAGGGCGCCGGCCTCGGCCACCAGTTCCTGCGCCACCTGTCGCGCACGCGCCTGCTGCTGCACCTGGTCGATATCGCGCCGCCGGAAGACGATTCCGACCCGGCAAAGGATGCGCGAGCGCTCGCCAACGAACTCAGGAAATACGACCCGACGCTGTACAAGAAACCGCGCTGGCTGGTGTTCAACAAGGCGGATCTTGCCGCTGACGCCGGGGACGCGGACGCGCGCGTGCAGCGCATCCTGCGCGCGCTGCGCTGGAAGAAACCCTGGTTCCTGATCTCGGCGATCAACGGCAAGGGCTGCAAGCAGCTGTCGGGACAGATCTACGCATTCATCTCGAGGAACGAAAAGAAGGGTGAAGCCCATGCACACTAGGAACATGGGAACCCAGGTTCCCCCGTTACCCTCTCCTAGCCCCGTCGCGGCCGCGACCACGCTGGTCGTCAAGGTCGGCTCCTCGCTGGTCACCAACGGCGGGCGCGGCCTGGACGCGGAGGCGATCGCGCGCTGGGCGGCGCAGATCGCGCAGCTGCGCGCGCTCGGCAAACGCTGCCTGATGGTATCCAGCGGCGCCATCGCCGAAGGCCTGCAGCGGCTGGGCTGGGCGAAGCGGCCGCACGCGATGCACGAATTGCAGGCGGCGGCGGCCGTCGGCCAGATGGGCCTCGCGCAATGCTACGAAACCTGCTTCCGCGCGCACGGCCTGGCGACGGCGCAGATTCTGCTGACGCACGCCGACATGGCCGACCGGCAGCGCTACCTGAACGCGCGCTCGACGCTGCGTACGCTGCTCGAGCTGGGCGTGATCCCGGTGATCAACGAGAACGACACCGTGGTGACCGACGAGATCAAGTTCGGCGACAACGATACGCTGGGCGCGCTGGTCGCCAACCTGGTCGAGGCCGAAGCGCTGATCATCCTCACCGACCAGGCGGGGCTGTACGACGCCGATCCGCGCCAGGTGCCGGGCGCACACCTGATCCTCGAACGCGAAGCCGGCGATCCCGCGATCGAAGCCATGGCCGGCGGCACCGGCACCGCGCTTGCCAGGGGCGGCATGCTCACCAAGGTGCTGGCGGCGAAACGCGCGGCGCGCAGCGGCGCGCACACCGTGATCGCCTCGGGCCGCGAAGAGGACGTGCTGCTGCGCATTGCGCGCGGCGAGCGGCTCGGCACGCTGCTCCGGGCGCGCACGCTGCCGATCGCGGCGAAGAAGCAGTGGTTGGCCGACCACCTGAACGTCGTCGGCCGCGTGACGCTGGACGCAGGCGCGGTGAAGGCTCTGGCCAGCGGCGGCCGGAGCCTGCTTCCGATCGGCGTGACCGGGGTGTCCGGGGAATTCGAGCGGGGCGCAGTGGTCGCCTGCGACGATCCGCAGGGACGCGAAATCGCGCGCGGCCTGGTGAACTACTCCGCCGCCGAGACGCGCCTCATCATGAAGCGGCCTTCCAGCGAGATCGAATCGCTGCTCGGCTACGTGGACGAGCCGGAGCTGATCCACCGCGACAACCTGGTGATGCTCTAGTACTTCTCGTACTTGAGCGACGGATGCGCGCCGCGGCGCAGCGCGTCTATCCCTTCCTCCGCGCTGCCGATGATGATGTGCTTCGGGCAGAAAAAATCGCTGCGCAATACATTGTGCCAGCGCTGCACCCTGCCCGTGGGTTCGATCGGTTTCCACTCCGCATCGCCCCGCTTCCAGTCTCCGCCGCTGACAAACGCGTAAACCCTGAAGGTGTCGTTGTCGCAGCGGATACCCTCGAAGCTCACGGTCTCGACCCCCGCGGCGCTGCGCGCGACCATGGCATAGCGCACGATGCCGTCGGCGCTTACCGAGAGGGACTGCGGGTCGATGAAGAACTTGAAACTGGAGGCCGAGTTGACGAAGAACTCAAGCAGGCCCTTGCCCGTGGGCACCGCCGGCATGCTGAACTCGCCCTCCTTCCAGTCGCGCTCCTCCTGCGCCTTTTCCCAGTCGGTCTTGGGCTCGTAAGCCTGGGCTGCGGCCAGCGTCGCGCAAGCGGCGAGCGCCAGCGCGGCGAACGCCTGGGAGAGGCCCGGCCTCAAGCCAGATCGCCCGCAAGCGACGCGCGCACCTCTGGAGCGACGGCCACGCTGGCGCGGTAGTTGGCGTGGTCGACGCCGACCGACAGGCCGGCGCCGCGCTTCAGAGCATCGCGCATCGCGCGGTCCAGCTCGAAACGCACGAAATGCACCGCGGAGGTTTTTTCCTCGTTCTCGCGCTCGAGATCCTCATCGGCGATGGCATACACGCGCGCGCAGCCTTCCACTTCCACCCAGGTGCGGTCTTCGATGCCCTTCAATTCGGCCAGCCGCCGGCGCCGCTCTTCGGCCTCGGGATATTCGATCAGCATCGTCGCCTTCCAGTTGGCGCCGTCGGGAATCAGCGGGTTGTAGGCCTCGAGCTCGCCGCGGATGCCCTCTTCCTCGTAGATGCGCTCGATGCGCAGCATCTCCTGCACCTGGTAGCGGACGGTGGTTTCGTCCTCGAAGATCAGCGTGACGTGGTCGCCCGCATGCACCGTGCGCAGCTTCTTGTGGGCGATCACCCGGGAGCGGTAGGCATTGCGCTCCCGGGCATAGACCTCCAGCGAGAGGAGGCTTTCGGGCGCGATCTGCGCCATTAGTCCACTAACTGCGTGCAGGATCAACTCGTCTATTCGACGAGTTGATCGAGGGCTTTCTGGAAGCGGTTGGCGTGCGAGCGCTCCGCCTTGGCCAGCGTCTCGAACCAGTCGGCGATCTCGGTGAAGCCCTCGCCGCGCGCGGTCTTCGCCATGCCGGGGTACATGTCGGTGTACTCGTGGGTCTCGCCGGCGACCGCCGCCGCGAGGTTCAGCTTGGTGCGGCCGATCGGCTTGTCGGTGGCCGGGTCGCCCACCGGCTCCATGTATTCGAGGTGGCCGTGCGCGTGCCCGGTTTCGCCCTCGGCCGTCGAACGGAACAGCGCCGCGACGTCGTTCTGGCCTTCCACGTCCGCCTTGGCGGCGAAATACAGGTACCTGCGGTTCGCCTGCGATTCGCCGGCGAAGGCCGCTTTCAGGTTGTCGTGGGTCTTGGATCCCTTGAGTTGCATGACTGCCTCCTTTTATACGGGAACGCGCACGGTACGGCCTGTCGCGGTTCCCGGCAAATCGTTTGTTCGCATCAAACCGATAGCACCCGGCTATCAGGCGCCGGCGCTTCCCGCCTGCTGTTCGCGCACGCGCCGGCGGTCGGCGTTCTGGAAGCGGTGCAGCTCGGTCAGCGCCTGGCGGTACACCTCGCGCTTGAACTCGATCACGGCTTCCACCGGCACCCAGTAGTCGTGCCAGCGCCAGGCGTCGAATTCGGGCTTGCCGTTGCCGCGCAGCTTGACGTCGCAGTCGCGGCCCATCATGCGCAGCAGGTACCAGATCTGTTTCTGCCCCCGGTAGGTGCCGCGCCAGTCGCGCCGGATCCATTTCTCCGGCACTTCGTAGCGCAGCCAGTGGCGCGTGCGGCCGAGGATGCGGACGTGCTCGGGCTTGAGGCCCACCTCCTCCTCCAGCTCCCGGTACATCGCCTGCTCCGGGGATTCGCCCGACTTGATGCCGCCCTGGGGAAACTGCCACGCGTGCTGGTTGACCCGCTTGCCCCAGAACACGTCGTTGCGCGCGTTGAGAAGGAGGATGCCCACATTTGGCCGGTAGCCGTCCCGATCGAGCATGGCTGCACCACCTAAGCTAGAATTCCACTCGCATTTTTCCACAGCCACCGCGCAATTTCAACGCGCCGAACCGACCCCGCAATGCGCGCTTCCCGCCACTTCATTTCAACCATCAAAGAAGCGCCTTCGGACGCCGAACTCGTCAGCCACAAGCTGATGATCCGCGCCGGCATGGTGCGGCGCCTGGCCGCGGGCATCTACACCTGGATGCCGGTGGGCCTGCGCGTGGTCCGCAAGATCGAGGCCATCGTGCGCGAGGAGATGAACCGCGCCGGCGCGGTGGAGCTGTCGATGCCGGTGGTGCAGCCGGCCGAGCTGTGGCAGGAGTCGGGCCGCTGGGGCGCCTACGGGCCCGAGCTGCTGCGCTTCAAGGACCGCCACGAGCGCGATTTCGTCATCCAGCCCACCTCGGAAGAGGTGGTCACCGACATCGCGCGCGCCGAGCTGCGCAGCTGGCGCAGGCTGCCGGCGCACTTCTACCAGATCCAGACCAAGTTCCGCGATGAACGCCGGCCGCGCTTCGGCGTCATGCGCGGGCGCGAATTCGTCATGAAGGACGGCTACTCCTTCCACGCCGACCACGCGGACCTCGAGCGCGAATACCGCAGCATGTACGACACCTACACGCGCATCTTCACGCGCCTCGGGCTCAAGTTCCGCGCCGTCGCCGCCGACACCGGCGCCATCGGCGGCACCGGCTCGCACGAATTCCAGGTGCTCGCCGATTCGGGCGAGGACGCCATCGCCTGGGCGCCGGACTCGGACTATGCGGCGAACCTGGAACTCGCGGAGGCGGTGGCGCCGCCCGGGACGAGAAAGGCGGCCGCGGAAACGATGCAGAAAGTCCCCACCCCGGGCAAGACCACCTGCGAGGACGTCGCCGCGCTCCTGAAACTTCCGCTCGAGCGCACGGTCAAGGCCATTGCGGTGATGAACGACGGCAAATTTTCGCTGCTGCTGCTGCGCGGCGACCACAGCCTGAACGAGATCAAGGCGCAGAAGGTCCTTGGCGCGTTCCGCTTTGCGTCGGAAACGGAAATCCGCGCCGCGCTCGGCTGCAAGCCCGGTTACATTGGGCCGGTCGGGGCAAAGGTGCGTCTGGTCGCCGACCGCAGCGTCGCCGCGATGGCGGATTTCGTCTGCGGCGCGAACGAGGAAGGCTTTCACCTTTCCGGCGTCAACTGGGGCCGCGACGCCGGCGAACCCGAGGTCGCGGACATCCGCAATGTCGTCGAGGGCGACGCGAGCCCCGACGGCAAGGGCACGCTGAAAATCCTGCGCGGCATCGAGGTCGGGCACATCTTCCAGCTGCGCACCAAGTACTCCGAAGCGCTGAAGGCCACCTATCTCGACGCCAAGCAGCAGCCGCAGCCGATGGAGATGGGCTGCTACGGCATCGGCATCACGCGCATCGCCGCCGCCGCCATCGAGCAGAACCACGACGAGCGCGGCATCGTGTTCCCGCGCCCGATCGCGCCCTTCGAGGCCTGCCTGGTGCCGATCGGCTTCCACAAGAGCGCCGCGGTGCGCGAAGCGGCGGAAAAGCTCTACGCGGAACTGCTCGCGGCGGGCATCGACGTGCTGATGGACGACCGCGACGAGCGTCCCGGCGTGCTGTTCGCCGACATGGACCTGCTCGGCATCCCGCACCGCCTGGTGATTTCCGACCGGGGCCTCGCCGCCGGCACCATCGAATACAAGGGCCGCAGCCAGGCGGCGGCGGAGAACGCGCCGCTCGCCTCGGCGCTGCAATTCCTCAAGGAGAAGTTCGCCTCGTGACGCGCATGGCGGCGCTCGCCCGTCTCGCGCTGTGCGGCCTGCTGCTCGCCCCCGCCGCGCAGGCGGGCCCGCAGCGCAACGAACCGATCGACCCGGTGGTGCTCGCGACCCTGACCGGCCAGATCGCCGACCAGGCGGCGCCGTTCTTCAATTTCAAGAACCCGGACGACGCGCACAAGTGGATCTTCGAAATGTCCAACCGCCTGCAGGCGCGCATTCCGGACCGCAAGGACCGCGTCAACCTGCTCAAGACGGTCCAGTGGGAGGCGACGCGCGCGGGGCTCGACCCGCAGCTGGTGCTGGGCGTGATGCAGATCGAATCGGGATTCAAGAAATACGCGGTCTCGAGCGCCGGCGCGCGCGGCTACCTGCAGGTGATGCCGTTCTGGACGCAGGTGTTCAAGCGGCCGCGCGACAATCTGTTCAACCTGCGCACCAACCTGCGCTACGGCTGCGTGATCCTGCGCTACTACCTGAACCTGGAGAACGGCGACTACTTCCGCGCGCTCGGCCGCTACAACGGCAGCGTCGGGCGGCCGGAGTATCCGAACGCGGTGAACGCGGCCTGGCAGGGCCGCTGGAAATACGACGGCGCCACGAGCTGACGGCGCCCGTGCGGCTACCCCTGCGCTCGAACCCCAAACGGATGGGCTGGTTCTACGGCCATGCGCCGCCCGAGCGCGGCGCGGTCGTGCTCGGCCACCGCCGCGTCTACATCGTGCCGAGCCGGCTCGGCCTGTTCTTCGGCGGCACGCTGGCGATCCTGCTGGTGGGTTCGATCAACTACGCCATGGCGCTCGGCTTCGCCCTCACCTTCCTGCTGG
>CAZPNH010000092.1:0-6596 GCA_964587635.1 uncultured Bordetella sp. | reverse complement strand
CGGGTTGGCGCAGGCGGGGCAATTCCCCGGCCAGTTCGCCGAGAATCGACTCGAATCGCTGCCGCGCCTGATCGCGGGCCGCATCGCATTCGCTGCGTTCGCCCCAGCATTCGATCAGCACGTCGATCGGGCCGTGCAGCAGGTGCAGCCGTCCGTCGGGCAGCCTTTCGCAGATCGCGTGGTTCATGCGTCCCAGGCCAGTGTCTGGTGGCGGGTATTCCTGAGCACTTCCTGCAGCGGGACGACGTGGCCCATGTGCCCGCCCATCGCCTCGTAGTCGCCCAGCGGCAGCGTGAACTCGATCGGCAGCACCAGCGCCGGCGTGGGGACGTAGCCGAAGGAATGGTCCGGCATGCGCAGGACGTCGACCATGAGGGTGATGCCGCCGCCCGGCCAGACGTACACGGGCGCGCCGCCGCAGGTGACGCGCGTGATGAGGTCCTTCACCGAGCGCGTCAGGCGCACCGGGTTTTCGGTGACGCCCGCGCGCAGGCTGCCGCCGGCGCCGCCCATGAAGAGCACGCTGCACAGCGCGGGCTCGCAGTTTTCGGCGATGCGCTCGACGACTTTGCGCACCGGTTCGGGCATCGTCGCTTTCACCGGAACAAGTTTTTCGTCGAGCACGAACCATTCCGCGTCCTCGCCGGTCGTCGAGACCATCAGCAGGCGCATGCCCGGCCAGGCCGTCTTCGCGTCGATCTTCTCGATGATGGACAGCGGATCGGTGATGCTGGTGCCGCCCCAGCCGAGGCCGGGCTCCGCGACCTTGAAATAGCGTCCCGGCGTCGAGCGGCGGCCGCGCACGCGGATGCCGCCGGGACGCATGTCGAGAAACTTTCCGGCCTGGTGCTCGGTTAGGACGCCGGTGATGTGGTCGTCGACCACGATCACCTCGTCGCAGTGCCGGTGCCATTGCGGCGCGAAGATGCCGATGGTGGCCGAGCCGCAGCCGACGCGCATGCGCTCTTCCTGCTCGCCGTTGACGACCGGCGCCGCGCCCGCCTGGATGACGACCGAGGCGCCGCCGTCGACTTTCATTTCCACCGGCTGCTTGTTCGCGAGCTTCAGCATCGCGTCGCAGGTGACGTTGCCTTCCTTCTTGCTGCCGCCCGTCAGGTGGCGCACGCCGCCGAGCGCGAGCATCTGCGATCCGTATTCCGCGCTGGTGACGTGGCCGATCTGCTCGCCGTCCACGCGTACCGCCGCCTGCTCCGGCCCGAGGAAGCGGTCGGTGTCCACCTTCACCTTGAGGCCGCAATAGCTGAAGATGCCTTCGGTCACCACCGTGACCACGTCCACGCCGCCGGCTTTCGACGATACGATGAACGGCGCCGGTTTGTAGTCAGGATAGGTCGTGGTGGCGCCGATGCCGGTGACGAACGGGGAGGTGAGCTGTCCGTCCCAGGGCTTGCCGTCGAGGAAGGGCACCGCCCTGGATGCGTTTTCCAGCACGACGAGCGGATCCAGCCGGACGAGCTTGCCGTCCACGTTGGCGTAGCGGTCGCAGGCGCCCGACTGTCCCGCGCGGATGCGGCACAGCACGGGGCAGGCATCGCAGCGGATGACTTCCCCGGTCAGCGGTTCGCGGCTCTCGGGCGCGTCCTGCGGGTCACGCATTCCTGATGGCCTTTCGCAGCCGGTGCGGTAGCACCGGCACTTCCCGCATTCTCACGCCGGAGGCGCGCTGGATGGCGCCCAGGATCGCAGGCGCGGTGGGAATGAGTCCCGGCTCGCCGACGCCTTTCGCGCCATACGGACCGGTGGGCTCCGGATCCTCGATCAGCTTGCAGTGCATCGCCGGGATGTCGCCGATGGTGGGGATGAGGTAATCATGCAGGTTTTCCGTGCGGCCCGGCACGTATTCCTCCATGAGCGCGAGGCCGAGTCCCTGCAGCGCGCCGCCCTGGATCTGGCCTTCGACCTGGACCGGGTTGATCGCGCGGCCCACGTCGTGCGCCGCGAAGAGTTGCAGCACCTTCGTCGTTCCCAACTCGAGATCCACCTCCACTACGGCGATCTGCGCCGCGAATGCATAGGTTGCATAAGGCGCGCCCTGGCCATCCTTGTCCAGCGGCGAGGTCTGCGCATCGAAATAGCCTTCGCCGACCAGGTCGCGGTCCGGCCGCCAGAGGTGCCGGATGCCGTCCTTGCTGAATTCCACGCCGCCGTTCCTGAGCGCGAGCGCGTAGCGCCGGTCTTGCCATTCGCCGTCCGGCGCGCCTGCGGCGGCGAAGAGTCGCCGGCGCAGGTCGAGCGCCGCGAGTTCAGTCGCTTTCCCGGAAATGTAGGTCTGGCGCGAGGCGGAGCTCTTGCCCGCATCCGCCGTCAAGTCGGTGTCGCCCATGACCAGGCCGATGTCGGCCATGCGCAGGCCAAGCGCGTCGGCGCAGATCTGCGTGAGCACGGTGCTCACCCCCTGGCCGATGTCCGCCGCGCCGCTGAAGAGCGTGACTTTGCCCGCGCGCGACAGGGCGACGCGGATCGTGGAAGGGTTGGAGAGGGCCGTATTGCCGATGCCGTACCACATGCAGCCGATGCCGGCGCCATGCCGCAGCGCCGAACCGTTTTTTTGCGAGCGCTTGTTGAAGGCGGCCGCCTCGCGGTTCGCCCGCTTCCAGTCCGGCTCCAGCGCATCGAGGCAGGCCACGAGACCCGCCGAGTGGTCGAGCCGCTGGCCGGTCGCGGTGCGGTCGCCGGCTTTCAATGCGTTGCGGCGGCGGAATTCGAGCCAGTCCATGCCGAGGCCGTCGGCCAGTTCATCCATCAGCGCTTCATGCGCGATCGCGCTCTGCGGCACGCCGAAGCCGCGGAACGCGCCGGAAGGATGGCAATGCGTGAAGTAGGCACGGCCGCGCGCGAGGACGTGCGGCACCGCATACGGTCCGGTGGCGTGGATCGGCACGCGCGTGGCCACGGTTGGACCCCAGCTCGCATAGGCGCCGGTGTCGAAGATGGCATCCATTTCCGCGGCAACCAGCTTGCCCGTCTTGTCGCAGCCGAAGCGCGCCCGGATGCGCGCGGGGTGGCGCTTGGTGGTCGACGCCATGCTCTCGGGCCGTGCATAGACGCAGGCGACCGGTTTGTGCGTCAGCCAGGCGCCCAGCGCGATCAGCGGTTGCACGGACAGGTCGAGCTTGCCGCCAAAGCCGCCGCCGCAGGCCGTCGGAACGATGCGCACCTGCTCTTTCGCAAGCCCCATCACCAGCGCAACCTCGTCGCGGTCCATGTACGGGGTTTGCGTGGTGACATGGATTTCCAGCCGGTCGCCGACCCGCCGCGCCCAGCCCGCTTCGGGCTCGATGTAGGCATGCTCGACGAAACGGGTCTCGAATTTCCGTGCGGCCACAGCGGCGCATTTTTTCAATGCGGCTGCGGCGTCCCCCTTGCGCACCGACCCGTCGAGCAGCAGGTTGCCGGATTTCTCCTGCTGCACGAGATCGGCATCCGCCGCCATGGCCGCGTCGATGCCGAGCACCGGCGGGAGCGGTGTCCAGGTCACCGGAAATTCATCCTGCGAGGAGCTTTCGATCGCCTCGCGCGAACCGATCAGTGCCGCGACGGCTTCGCCCCGGAACCGCGCTTCCCGTACGGCGAACACCGGCTGGTCCTTGATGTGCGGGTAGATGCCGAAGCCGTTGGCCGGTACGTCCGCCGCCGTCAGGATCCGGGCAAGCCGGTGTCTTCCCTGAAAGGCGGCGAGATCGGCGAATGCAAAGCGGGCGCGGTGATGCGGCGAGCGTATGACGTGCAGCCACAGCGCATCGCCCGGAATGCCGTCGGCGCCGTACTTTTCGCTGCCATCGAGTTTCGCCGCGCCGTCCACCTTCGCGACGCGCGCGCCGATTGCCTTGCCTGGCGCGGGCGAGGGGCCCGACCCGCGGCCGCGCGAGACGTCGAGCACCGCCTCGATGATTTTCTGGTATCCGGTGCAGCGGCACAGCACGCCGCCGAGCGCATCCTTGACCTGCGCCTCGTCCGGATTCTTCTTGCGCGACAGCAGATCTGCGGCAGCCATGAGCATGCCGGGCGTGCAGGCGCCGCATTGGGCCGCACCGTGGCGGTTGAACGCCTCCTGCAGCCGAGAAAGCCGGCCCTGGCTCGCGAGCCCCTCGACCGTGGTGACGGCGCGGCCTTCGGCTTGCGCGAGCGCGGTGAGGCAGGCGCAGACCTGCCTGCCGTCGAGCAGCACGGTGCAGGCGCCGCAGTCGCCCGCATTGCAGCCGATCTTCGTGCCGGTCAGGCCGAGTTCGTCGCGCAGCACGTCCGCCAGACGGGCGTCGCGCGGCGCGCCCGCGCGCAGCTTGCGCCCGTTGACCTTGAGCTCGATGGTTTCGGACAGGAATTCCGCACGCGGCCGGTTCACTCGCTGCCTCCAAGCTGCTCCAGGCCGCGCCTGACCAGCGTTCGCGCAGCCTCCAGCCGGTACTCCGCGCTCGAGCGCACGTCGCCGATGGGCCGCAGCCCGTCGAAATGCGACTCGTTGACGGCTTCGCCGAGCGAGGCATCCAGTTTCCGGCCGACCAGATCTTCTTCCAGGGCGCGCAGCCGGAGCGCCACCGGCGAGCAGGAACCCACCGAAATGCGAGCGGCGCGTACCGCGCGGCGCTCGTATTCCAGGACGATCGCGGCCATGGCGATCGAGATCAGCAGGTATTTCCGCGCGCCCAGCTTGAGGAAATGCGAGCACGCCGGGTACCGCGGCTCGGGTACGCGTATCTCGCGGACAAGTTCGTGGGGCTTGCGTTGCGTCCGCCTGGCGCCAGTGATGAATTGCTCGAGCGGCACTTCGCGCTCGCCTTTCGCGCTGGCGAGCACGACGACCGAATCCAGCGCGAGCAGGGGCGGGATACCGTCGGCGGCCGGGGAGGCGTTGCAGAGGTTGCCGGCCACGGTGCCCGCGTTCTGGATCTGCACGCCGCCGACTTCGCGGGCCGCGAGCTTGAGGCCGTCGAACAGCGGCGGCAGGCGTGCCTCGAGGATCTCGGTCCAGGTCGTGGCGGCGCCGATGCGCCAGCCCTGCGGGGTTTTGCGGATCCCGCGCAGTCCGGCGACGCGCGTGAGGTCGAGGATGTCCTCGCCGGCCGGGCGGCCGACGCGCGAGGGATAGTGATCGGTGCCGCCGGCCAGAATCGTCAGGGGCCGCGAAGCCAGGGCTTCGATAGCCTCCTGCAATTTTGCGGGCCGGAGATACATCGCCTTGCCTGCCGATCTAATGTAGTGACTACTGAATTAAAGCAACCAGGTGGGAGCCTGTCAACGCCGCCGTGGCCGCAGACCGGCAAGCACCACTTCGGTGATGTGCGCGAGCCAGGTGTCCCGGCTATGGTGCGTCATGAGGTCGAAATTCAGGAAGTTGCTCAGCGTGTACCGGTTCGAGACGTAGAAGTAGGCGAGCGCGGCGATGGTGAGGTAGAGCCGCACGGGGTCCACGCCGCGCCGGAAAATACCGCGCGCCTGGCCCCGGCGCAGCAGGTCGCTCAGGGTATCGATGAAAGGAGAAGACAGCCTGCCGATGCGCCGCGAACTGCGCACGTTGCGGCCGCGCTGCAGGTTCTCGCTGTTCAGCAGGCGGATGAATTCCGGATGCTCGACGAAGTAGCGCCAGGTGAAGGCGATCAGCTCGCGCATGCCGGCCTGCGGCGCGACGCCGGAGAGCTTGAGCGCCTCCTCGGCGCGCCACAGCTCTTCGTAGGTGTTCTCCAGCACCACGCGGAACAGGCCCATCTTGTTCCCGTAGTAGTAATAGATCATGCGGTCGTAGGTCCGCGCGCGGCGGCTGATGCGGTCGATGCGCGCGCCGGCGTAGCCGTGGCGCTCGAACTCCGAGGTCGCGGCGCGCAGGATCCGTTGCCGCGTGGCGGCCGCATCCCGGGTCTTGCGCGGCTTCATGCGGGGAAGGCGGCCCGGCCGGTTATACGAAGGTCCGCTGCTTCGCGAGCGCCGGCATGCAGTGCCTGAGCCAGCCGGCATTCAGCTTTTCGGCCAGCGAATTCTGCTTCAGGCGCTCGTTGAGGCCCTTGAAGTCCACGCGGTCGAGCGGCTGGTCCTGGTTGAAGCAGGAGAAGACGTAGCTGGTTTCGCCGGTCACCGGATCGCGGTGCTGCTGCAGGCACTGCGCGCAGATCTCCTTCATCATGCATTGCATCGGCGAATTGATGGAGCCGATGGCGAAATGCGCGGGCTTGAGGTGCGGTTTGAGCACGTCGTGGCGCGCTTTTGCCACGCCGGCCATCATGCGGTCGGAGCCGATGGCGATCAGGCGGTCGGCGTCGTCCAGCCGGATCGAGGGCGCTCCCAGGCGGCCCTCGGCATAGGCGTCCATGGCCTGAACGATGTTGCCGACGAAGCTGCGATCCTGCGGGCGGCCGGGCTTGAAGCCAGGCTCCTCGTCGCAGCACCAGACTACGGTATCGGCGGCGTTCTCGATGTCGGCCACCTTGTAGCGGTCGATCGCCTTCTTGTAGCCGGCAAAGTAGAGCACCTTGGAACCGGCGGCGCGGAAGGCGGCGCCGATGGAGAAGAGCACGGCGTTGCCGAGGCCGCCGCCGCACAGCACCACGGTCTCGCCGCCCGCGATCTCGGTAGGCGCGCCGGTG
>CAZPNH010000091.1:0-6611 GCA_964587635.1 uncultured Bordetella sp. | reverse complement strand
CGGGTTCGACCTGCAGCATTTTCCGCGCTATTTCGTGCCCTACGCGGAGCGCAGCAAGGAAGTGCTCGCCAGGGCCGACACCATCGAGCACCTGCGCAAGACCGAACCGGCGATCGGCAAGGTCATCGACGAATACCTCAGGTCTTCCGGCACCCCGGAGGCGGACGTGCGCGGTCTGCTGCTGCGCACCCGCTTCGCCTGGATCGCGGTGCTGATCGATGCGAAGACCGCACAGCCGGTGAGGATGCTGCTGGGCGAGAAGATCGCCTAAAATGGCGGCTTACTGAAGGAGAACCACCATGTCCATACGCATTGGCGACGAAGCGCCGAATTTCACGGCCGACACGACCGAAGGCAAAATCAATTTCCACGAATGGATCGGCGACAAGTGGGCGATCCTGTTCTCGCACCCGAAGGACTTCACGCCGGTGTGCACCACCGAGCTCGGCTACATGGCCGGCCTCAAGCCGGAGTTCGACAAGCGCAACACCAAGATCATCGGCCTGTCGAACGATCCGGTCGGCGACCACAAGAAATGGGCGGGCGACATCAAGGAAACCCAGGGGCACGCGGTCAACTATCCCGTGATCGGCGGCGAAGACCTGGCGGTCGCCAAGCTCTACGACATGATCCACCCGAACGCGAGCGCCGGACCGCGCAGCGCGGCGGACAACGCCACCATCCGCTCGGTGTTCATCATCGGCCCGGACAAGAAAATCAAGGCGATGCTCATCTACCCGATGAGCGCCGGCCGCAATTTCGACGAAGTGCTGCGCCTGCTCGACGCGCTGCAGATGAACGCCAAGTTCGGCGTGGCGACGCCGGTGAACTGGAAGCCGGGCCAGGACGTCATCATCCCGACCTCGGTGTCGGACGAGGACGCGAAGAAGAAATACCCCGGCGGCTTCAAGACGCTCAAGCCCTACCTGCGGACGGTGAAGCAGCCCGGCTAAGGGTTGAAGCGGTAAAGACGCGCCGCGTTGGCCGCGAACAGCGGCTCGCGCATCGCGGCATCGGGAATCCAGCTTTCGAGCTGATCGACGAGGTCCGCGTCGTTCGGCATCCATTCGCTTAGCCCGGGGTGCGGCCAGTTGGTGCCCCAGACGCAGCGGTCGGCGCGCTCGCGCAGCATGGCCTGCACCAGCGGCTTCATGTCCTCGCCGCCCGGGGCGTCCGACAGGCGATACCAGCTTGATACTTTCGTCCAGCAGTCCTCGCGCTGCGCGAGCATGCGCAGCACTACCTGGAAACCGGGCGCATTGACGCCTTCACCGCCGCGCACGCGGCCGAGGTGATCGAACACCAGCGGCACCGGGCAGCGCCTGAGGCGCGGCTCCAGTTCTACCCAGTCGGATGATCTGGCGATGTTGATCTCGATGTGCCAGCCGTAGGGCGCGACGCGCGCGGCGACGGTTTCGAGGTCTTTCGTTGTCGCGCCGGTGGCGAATTGATCCATGAGGCGCGCGGCGCGGAAACCGGCCGCATCGAGCCGTTTCAGATCCGTTTCGGGAACTTCAGGGTTGATCGCGGCAACGCCGACAAAGCGCCGCGGAAATTCTTTCAGAAAGTCCTCGGTGATCGAGTTGTCGAAGCCGTACGGGCTGCCATGCACCTGCACGCCGCGCTCCACGCCCAGCGCCGCATGCAGTGCCAGCCATGCTTCGCGCGTGCAGAGCGGCGGCGAGTACTTGCGCCCGGGCGCGAGCGGATAGCGCTCGAAGCGGTCGAAAATGTGCGCGTGGCAGTCGACGGTGCCGCGCGGCAGGGGGCGCTTCGGCTTCCGCAGGCGCGGATCCGGAGCGAGAACCGTCATTCGACGACGATGTTCGCGTCGCGCGCCACCTTGCGCCACTTTTCTACGTCGGCGCGCACGTAGGCGTCGAAATCCGCCTGGCTCATTTCCCAGACGTCGGCGCCCATGCCGCGGTAGCGCTCGCGCACGACCTCGTTGCTCAGCGCCTTGCGCAGCGCGCCGTGAAGTCTTGCGATTACCGCGGGCGGCGTGCCCGAGGGGGCGAATATTCCCGTGTAGGTGCCGGCCTCGTAGCCCTTGACGCCGGATTCGTCCAGCGTCGGCACGTTGGGCAGCAGGGGCGAACGCGTAAGTGAAGTCACCGCCAGCGGTTTCAATCGTCCGCCGCGGATGTGGTCGATGGAGGCGGTGAGTTGGTCCATCATGGATTCCACCTGGCTGCCCAGCAGGTCGGTGATCGCCGGGCCGCTGCCCTTGTAGGGGATGTGCAGCAGCGGCAGTTTCGCCTGGCGGATCAGCAGCTCGATGGCCAGGTGGTTGGAGGAGCCGCTGCCCGCCGAGGCGACGCTCACGGGGGTGCCCTTGGCTTTCACATAGGCGACGAATTCGGCATAGGTCGACGCAGGCGTTTTCGGCGCCGCGGTGAGCACCATCGGCACGTACTGGATGGCGCCGACGGCGATGAAATCCTTCAGCGGGTCGTAGTTGATGGTCTTGAACACCGCCGGCGCGCTGGAAATGGTGCCGCTCGAGCCGAGCAGCAGGGTGTAGCCGTCCGGCGACGCCTTGGCGACCTGCGCCGAGCCGATGGTGCCGCCCGCGCCGGGGCGGTTATCCACCACCACCTGCTGACCGAGCGCGTCGCCCAGCGCCGGCGCCACCGTGCGCGCGGTGATGTCGACGTTGCCGCTGGGCGGCCAGGGCACGACGATGTGCACCGGACGGTTGGGAAAATCCTGCGCGTAGGCGGGGATGATGCCCACTGCCAGCAGGAAGCTTGCAAGAATCTGAAACCGAATGGTCATGTCGCTATCCGGTGGAAATGCTGCACTGCAGTCATAGTTTTCTCTTAGCGGAAGCGCATAATAAGACGGTCAATCGTCCACGGGAGGGGAATATGGCTAGTCTCGAAATCAACGGCAAGACCCGCGAGGTCAACGCCGATCCGAATACGCCGCTGCTCTGGGTCATCCGCGACACGCTCGGCATGACCGGCACCAAGTTCGGCTGCGGCGCGCAGTTGTGCGGCGCCTGCACCGTGCATCTCGACGGCAAACCGGTGCGCTCCTGCGGCACGCCGCTGTCGGCAGCGCTCGGCAAGAAGGTCACCACCATCGAAGGCGTCGGGGCGACGGATGCCGGCAAGAAAGTCCAGGCCGCCTGGGCCTCGCTGGACGTACCGCAATGCGGCTACTGTCAATCGGGCCAGATCATGTCCGCGACCGCGCTCCTCACGGAGAAGCCGAAGCCGACCGACGCCGACATCGACAACGCCATGGCGGGCAACATCTGCCGCTGCGGCACCTATCCACGCATCCGTGCGGCCATCCATCAGGCCGCCGGCGGGAAGGGAGCCTGATCATGAGCCAGCTCAAGAATCCCGCACGCCGCAATTTCATCAAGTCCAGCGCCGCCGTGGGCGGCAGCCTGGTGATCGGCGTCGCGCTGCCGGACGCGTTCCGCGGCATGGCTTACGCCGCCAGCGAAGCAACCATGAACGCCTGGATCCGCGTGGGCAGCGACAACACCATCACGGTGCTGTGCGCGCGCTCCGAAATGGGCCAGGGCGTGGTGATGGCCCTGCCGACCCTGGTCGCCGAGGAACTCGAGGTCGACCTGAGCAAGATCAAGGTCGATTTCGCCCCGCCGGGCGAGGTGTACATCAACGGCATGCTGGGCGGCCAGATCACCGGCGGCTCGACGTCCGTGCGCGACGGCTGGGAAAAGCTGCGCATCGCGGGCGCGCAGGCGCGCATGATGCTCGTCTCCGCGGCCGCGCAGAAGTGGGGCGTGGACGAGTCCAAGCTCACCGCGGCCAACGGCTGGGTCACCGGCCCGGGCGGCAAGAAGGCGAGCTACGGCTCGCTGGCGGACGCCGCCTCCAAGCTCACGCCGCCGAAGGAAGTGAAGCTCAAGGATCCGTCCAAGTTCCGCTACGTCGGCAAGCCGCTCAAGCGCATGGACACCGCCGACAAGATCAGCGGCAAGACCATCTACGGCATCGACGTCAGGCTGCCCGGCATGCTTTACGCCTCGCTCGCGCAGTGCCCCGTCATCGGCGGCAAGGTGGTGAGCTACGACGCGGCGAAAGCCAAGTCGATGCCCGGCGTGAAGCAGGTGGTGCAGATCACCGACGGCGTGGCCGTGCTTGCCGACAGCTGGTGGCAGGCGAAACAGGCGCGCGATGCGCTCACCATTACCTGGGACGAGGGTCCGGGCAAGGCGCTCAATTCGGCGTCGATCTCGGCGGGCCTCGCCTCGGCGATGGCCAAGCCCGGCGCGACGATCAAGCAGGTGGGCAATGCCGCCGACGGCATCAAGGGCGCGGCCAAGAAGGTGGAAGCTACCTATGAAATGCCGTTCCTGTCGCACTCGCCGCTGGAGCCGATGAATTTCACGGCGGACGTGCGCAAGGACTCGGCGCTGCTGATCGGCTCGATCCAGTTCCAGCAGCTGGCGCTGGGCATGGCCTCGGCGATCACCGGCCTCAAGCCGGAGCAGATCACCGTCAAGACCACCTTCCTCGGCGGCGGCTTCGGCCGGCGCATCGACTGCGACTACATGGCGCAGGCGGTGGAGATCTCCAAGATCGCCGGCGTGCCGGTGAAGCTGGTGTGGACGCGCGAAGACGATATGACGCACGACTTCTACCGTCCGACCAGCCTCACGCAGATGTCCGGCGGGCTGGACGCCAACGGCAGGCCGGTGGCGCTCAGCTTCAAGATGAGCTCGCCGTCGGTGACCTCGCGGCTGTTCCCGCCGCTGGTCAAGGACGGCGTCGATCCGCTCATGACGGAAGCCATCCTGGTGCCCTACGACATCCCCAACCAGTCGGTCAGCACGGTGATCTACGACACGGGTCTCAGGGTCGGCTACCTGCGGTCGGTGTCGCACGCGCTCAACGTGTTCGCCAACGAGTCGTTCATCGACGAGATGGCGGCGGCGGCGGGCAAGGATCCCTACGAGTACCGGCTGTCGCTGCTCGACAAGCAGCCGCGCTTCGCCAACGTGCTCAAGCTCGCGGCCAAGAACGCGGGCTGGGGCAAGCCGCTGCCGAAAGGCCGCGCGCGGGGCATCGGGCTGATGGAGGGCTACGACACCTACATGGCGCAGGTGGTCGAGGCGTCGGTGGTGAACGGCGAGATCAAGGTGCACCGCGTGGTGGTGGCGGTCGACCTGGGCAGGATGGTCAATCCGAACATCGTGCGGCAGCAGCTCGAGTCGAACATCGTGTTCGGCCTGCAGGTGGCGCTGTACGGCAATATCACGCTGAAGGACGGCCGCGTGGAGCAGACCAATTTCCACCAGTACAAGCTGCCGCGCATGCCGGAAACGCCGAAGATCGAGATGCACATCGTCGACAGCACGGAGAAGCCGGGCGGCATCGGCGAGCCGGGCATGGCGCTGTTCTCGCCGACGCTGGCGAACGCGCTCTATGCACTCACCGGCAAACGGCAGCGCAAGATGCCGTTCAGTGTTGCGTAACAGCCCCTTGCCAGGGCGACAAAAAGCCCGCTTCGGCGGGCTTTTTGTTTTGCTCTGCCTGTTTTGGTTTTCCGCCGGCGCCGTCGCGCAGGACTACGCGCGCGAGAAGCGCTGGGCGGACGACATCCTGCCGACGCTGATGGTCGGCGATGCGGTGTGGCTGGAACAGAAGAACGGCCACCGCTTTCTCGGCCTGTATACCGAGGCGAAAAACCCCAAGGGCTCGGTGATCATCGCCCACGGCCGCGGCTGGAGCCCGGATTTCGAGCTCTACGGGGCGCTGCGCGCCAAGCTGGTGGAAAAGGGCTACACCACGCTGTCGATCCAGATGCCGGTGCTGCCCAGCACGGCCATCCTGGGCCTCTACGTGCCGCTCTACCCGGATGCGCGCGAGCGCTTCCAGCTCGCGGTGGATTTCCTCAAGGCCAAGGGCCAGAGGAACATCGGCATCGTCTCGCACAGCCTGGGCGCCACCATGGCCAACCAGTACCTGATCCGCACCGACGACGACAGTATCAAGGCCTGGGTGTTCGTCGGCATCCTGCAGGGCCTGGAGGAGATGTACCGCATAAAAATTCCGGTGCTGGACGTATTCGGCAGCAACGACTGGACCGTGACCATGTGGGGCGCCGACGAGCGCAAGAAGCAGATCCTCGCCAACCCGGGCTCGGCGCAGGTGATCGTCAAGGACGCCAAGCACTTCTTCGAGGACCGCGAGGACGAGCTGGTGAACATCATCGCCGCGTTCCTCGACAAGAACCTGAAGTGAGCTGCTAGTCGGGCTTGGCCCCCGAGGCCGGCACCACCTCGGCCCACTTGGCGACTTCCTCGCGCAGCAGCCTGCCGAATTCCTCTGGCGTATTGCCGACCGGTTCGGCGCCCTGCTCGGCGAGGCGTTTCCGCATTTCCGGATCGTGCGCGGCCTTCGCCACGGCATTGGCCAGCAATATCACGACCTCCCGCGGCGTCGCCGAGGGGGCGAGCACGCCGTACCACACCGTCACCTCGACGCCGTTCACGCCCGCTTCCTTCATGGTCGGCACGTCGGGCATCAGCTCGGCGCGTTTCGAGCCGGTGGAGGCGAGCGGGCGCAGGCGGCCCGCCTTCACGTACTGCAGGATCGCCGGGATATTGGCGAAGCTGAGGTCGGTCT
>CAZPNH010000090.1:2864-6616 GCA_964587635.1 uncultured Bordetella sp. | reverse complement strand
GCCATCGGCAGCAATCCGAACGCGGCCAGCAGCGCCGTCATCAGCACGGTGCGCAGCCGGGTCATCGCACCCTGCGTGACCGCTTCCTCCGGCGACAGGCCGTGATTCTTCAATTCGTTGAACAGCGTCACCATGACGACCCCGTTGAGCACGGCCTGGCCGAACAGCGCGATGAAGCCGATCGCGGCGGATACCGACAGGTAGATGCCGGTCAGCCACAGCGCGAGGATGCCGCCGATCATCGAGAACGGAATGTTGGCGACGATGATCAGCGACGACCGGAAGGATTTGAAGGCGTCGAACAGCAGCAGGAAAATGATCAGTATCGATATCGGCACGATGACGGCGAGCCGCTTCATCGCGCGTTCCTGGTTTTCGAATTCGCCCGACCAGGTGACGTAGTAGCCGTCCGGAAGCTTCACGTTCTCCGCGAACAGCGCCTTGAAATCGGCGACCACGCTTCCCATGTCGCGGCCATGGATGAACACGCCGATCGCGAGGAGCTTCTTGCCGTTCTCGCGAGAGATGTTCATCGCGCTGCCGACCGTGCGGAAAGAGGCGACGTCCGCCAGCGGCACGTAGGCGCCCGCCGGCGTCGCGATCAGCAGCGCCTGCAGGCGGGAATAATTGCGCTCCCCCTCGTCCAGCCGGATCGCGACGCCGAAGCGCTGCTCTCCCTCCCACACCTGGGTGACCTGCTTGCCGCCCAGCGCGGTCTCGATGACGTCCTGCACGTCCTGCACGTTGATGCCGTAGCGCGCCGCGCGCGCGCGGTCGACGCGGATCTGGATCTGGGGCTGTTCGCCGAGCCGGTCGACGAACGCGTCGGCGACGCCGTCGACCTTCTCGAACTTGTGCAGCGCCTTGGTGGCGAGGTCGCGCAGCACGTCGACGTCGTCGCCGAAGATCTTGACGATGATCTGGCCCTTGATCTGCGAGATGCTCTCCAGGATGTTGTCGCGCACGGGCATCGAGAAGCGCGGATCGACGCCCGGCATCTTGCGTATCTCGACGTCCATCTCGTCGAACAGCTTGGCCCGGGTGACGCCGCGCTTCCACTCTTTCTCAGGCTTCAGATCGACGAGGAACTCGAGCATGTTGATCGGCTTGGGATCGGTGCCGTCCTCCGGCCTGCCGGCCTTGGACGACACGCTCTTGACCTCCGGGAATTTTCGGATCGCGGCGCGTATTTCGCCGGCCGCCTTCTGCGCCTCGGCGACGGACACGCCCGGCGGCAGGTCGGCGCTCACCCACACCATGCCCTCGTTGAGTTCCGGCAGGAACTCGGTGCCGAGATAGGGCACCAGCGCGAGGCTGCCGGCGAGCGCCAGCACCGCCGCGCCGAGCACCGTGCGCTTGTGGCCGAGCGCCCAGGCGAGCGAGGGCGCGTAGATCCGCTTCGCGGTCCGCACCAGCCAGTTTTCCTCCTCGGGCAGATTCCTCTTCAAGCTCACGGCGCACAGCAGCGGCACCAGCGTGAGCGAAAGGATCAGCGCGCCCACCAGCGCCGACACCACCGAGTAGGCCATCGGCGCGAAAATCCGGCCCTCATGGCGCTGCAGGGTGAAGATGGGAATGTGCGCCGCGATGATGATCAGCATTGAAAACAGGGTCGGCCTTCCCACCTCGACCGCCGCATGCAGGATCAGGTGCTTGCGGCGCTCCTCGCCCAGGTTGCCCTCGGCCTTGCTCGCCTCGGACAGGTGGCGGAACACGTTCTCGACCACGATCACCGCGCCATCGACGATGATGCCGAAATCCATCGCGCCCAGCGACAGCAGGTTGGCCGGAATGCCGATCCATGTCAGCCCGAGAAACGTCGCCATGAGCGCGAGCGGGATGGTCACGGCGACGATGGCCGCGGCGCGCAGGTTTCCCAGGAACAGCCAGAGCACCACGGAAACCAGCAGCGCGCCCTCGACGAGGTTGGTGAACACGGTCGTCAGCGTCTTGCCGATCAGCCAGGTGCGGTCGTAGATCGGCGTGATCTTCACCCCGCTCGGCAGCCCCGTGGAATTCAGCTCGTCGATTTTCTTGCGCACCGCCGTCAGGACATCCGACGGGTTTTCGCCCCGCCGCAGCAGCACCACGCCGGTCACGACATCGTCGTCTTCGTTCTCGCCGGCGACGCCTTGCCGCGGCACCGCGCCGATTTCGACCCGCGCGACGTCCTTCACCAGGACCGGCGTGCCGTTGCGCTCGGCGATGACCACGCTTTCGATGTCCTGCGGACCCTGGAACAGGCCGATGCCGCGGATCAGGAACTGCTGCGACCCCTGGTCCAGGTAGCTGCCGCCCGCATTGGTGTTGCCGTTGGCAACCGCCTGCGACAGCTGCGCGAGCGTGACCTTGTAGTCGCGCATGCGCGCGAAGTCCGGATGGACTTCATATTGCTTGACCAGGCCGCCGAAGCTGGTCACGTCGGCGACCCCCGGGACGAGCTTGAGCTGGCGCGCCACCACCCAATCCTGGTAGGTGCGCAACTCGCGCGGCGACGCGCCGTCTCCCTTGATCCGGTAACGGTAGATTTCGCCGATCGCGGTGGAGAACGGCGCCATCTGCGCCTGCACGCCCGGCGGCAGGTCGACGGTCGTCAGCCGCTCGACGACCTGCTGGCGCGCGAAGTAGCCGTTGACGCGATCGTCGAAAGTGATGATCACGAACGACAGCCCGAATTGCGTATGCGAGAACAGCCGCACCGCCCCGGGCAGCCCCGACAGGCTCACCTCGAGCGGCACCGTCACCTGCTTCTCGACTTCCTCCGCGGCGCGCCCCGGAAACAGCGCGATCACCGTTACCTGGGTATCGGTGACGTCCGGGAAGGCCTCCACGGGCAGGTTCTTGAACGCCACCAGCCCCGCGCCGACGAACACGATGACCCCGAACACGATGAACAGGGGCTGGTACAGCGCAAAGGAGATGATTCGCTTGATCAAGATGCGGTCCGGCTGCGGTCAGTCCTTGGCGGCGACCAGGCGCTCGAGCAGCAGGTTGCCTTCGACGACGACCTTCTCGTCGGCGGCCAGGCCTTCCAGCACCACCTGGGTGCCGTTCATCGTCGGCCCCAGCCGCACGGCCTTGCGCACGAAGCGGCCGCCGCCCGCGTCGACGAAAACGTAGTACTGCTCGCCGCGCAGGTAGACCGCCTTGGTGGGCACCAGGTACCCGCGGCTGTCGGGCACCTTCAACTCCGCGGTCACGTACATTTCAGCCTTGGCCCGCCGGTCCGGATTCTCGAGCGTGCCGCGAACCTTGACGGTGCGGGTCTGGGGATCCACGAAATCCGCGACGTTGGTGATCTTCCCGCCGACGGTTTCCTCGCCCAGCATGGTGGCGCTGATCCGCACGTCGATCCCCGGCCGCACCGACGCGGCGTCCGCTTCGGTGACATCCAGGATGAACCAGAGGCGCGACGGGTCCGAGACCACGAACAGGCCCCGGTCGGGCTGCGTGTCGGCGCGCAATTCCTGGCCCGGGTTGAGGTTGCGCTCCACCACGACCCCGGCGATCGCCGAGCGCAGCACGAACCGCTGATCCACCGCTTCGGCCAAGGGTCCGTACAGCTTCAGGCGCGCCTGGGTGCGCTCGCGCTCGGCCGCCGCGCGCGCCGCGTCGGCTTGCGCGGCCTGCAGGTCTTTCGCCGGAGAGACCCCGGCCCCGAACAATTCCTCCACGCGGGCCACGCTCTTGCGCGCCAGCGCATCGTCCTGCTCCGCCTTGCGCGCCTCGGATTGCGCCATGCCGAGATCGGG
>CAZPNH010000090.1:0-2764 GCA_964587635.1 uncultured Bordetella sp. | reverse complement strand
CGCTGGAACGCAAACTCCACCGCCCGCGCCGTGCGCAGCGCGGCGTCGAGCAGCGTCGAGTCGTAGCGCTCCACGCGCTCCGCCGCCGCCGCCAGATCGGAAGCGGCGCGCCGGATATCGTTGCCGGCGACGGCACGCGCCCGATCCAGCGCGTCGAGCGCCGAATAGCGGTCCACTTCGGCGCGCTGGATGTCGCCGGAAAAATCGTTGCCGGTGAACAGCGGGAACGATATTCCGATGCCGATGGAATCGCTGGGAATGCTGCCCGGATAGCGCTCGTATTGCGCCCCCAGAGTGATGTCCCGGGTCTGCTGGCTCTTCGCCAGCTCCCGCAGTTTTTCGGCGGCGGCGACGCGCGCCTTCGCGGCCAGCACGTCGGGCCGCGTCTCGAATGCCCGCGCCAGCGCCAGTTCCACGGCCGCCGGATCGGGCCGTTCCATGGCGGGCCAGGGGTCGGACGCGCGCAATTCGTCGGCCGCCTTGTCCTCTCCGATCTGGTACGCGAGCGCGAGGCGCGCGCGCGCCAGATCCGCCTGCGCCGCGCGCGCGTCGTTCTGCGCCCGCTCTTGATCGACCTGCACCTTGGCCACGTCCGCGGCGGCGAGGTCGCCCGCCTTCAGGCGCAGCTGCGCCGCCTTCAGCGTGCTGGTGAAGAGTTGCGCGGTTTCGCCCAGCACGGCGACCTTCTCTTCGGCCTGCTTCAGGTCGAAGTAGGCGCCGCGCAACTGCGCGAGCTGCGTGCGCAGCACGTCGAGCGAATCGCCGCGCGCGGCGCGCTCCAGCCCCTCGGCGGCGTCCATGCGCAGTTCGCGCTTGTTGCCGCGCTCGAAAGGCTGGTCGATGCGCAGCACCGTGTCGATGCGTTTCTGGTTCAGCGGACCGGGGCCGGTCCCCGGGTTGGAACTGATGCTCGAGCTGTTGAGCGAAAGGGTCGGATTCGGCCGGGCCGCGGCGACGATGCGCTGCGCGCCGGCCGCCGCCACCGCCCGGCGCGCCGTGATCAATTCCCGGTTCCGTTCCAGCAGCAGGCGCTCGGCTTCGGCGAGCGTGAGGTCGCGCGCGAACGCCGGCCAGGGGACGGCGCTGGCGATAAGCGCCAGGCCAATGAAAACGGAAACAGAAACAGGGTTTTGCATCATGGAATTTATGCAGCTTAGGGATATAGCTTGTCGGACCCCTTTCGGCAAGCTTTCTCTACCCTGACTGGCGTATATTGATGCACTGCAACATTGCCGCCGTAGAGGCGCTTGGCTAGCATTCACCCCCCGAAGAAGAGACCCATCATTAAGGAGTCGGCATGGCGGTCAAGGTTTCCCTCAAGGTCAACGGCAAACCGGCTTCGGCGGAGGTGGAGGAGCGCACGCTGCTCGTCACATTGATCCGCGAGCATCTGCGGCTCACCGGCACGCACGTCGGCTGCGACACCGCCCAGTGCGGCGCCTGCACCGTGAGCATGAACGGCAAGGCGGTGAAATCCTGCTCGATCCTGGCGATGCAGGCCGAGGGCGCGGACGTCGTCACGATCGAGGGCGTCGCCAAAGCCGACGGCACGCTGCATCCGATGCAGGCCGCTTTCAAGGAACACCACGGCCTGCAGTGCGGCTTCTGCACGCCCGGCATGGTGATGAACGCCATCGACTTCGCCAAGAGCCATCCGAATCCGAGCGAGCAGGAAATCCGCGAAGCGCTGGAAGGCAACCTGTGCCGCTGCACCGGCTACCACAATATCGTCAAGGCCATCGGCGCCGGCGCGAAAGCCATGGCGGCGGGCTGAGGAGAAGCGCATGCACGCCTTCAAGTACCACCGTCCCTCCAGCGTGAACGACGCCGCCGCGCTCGCCAAAGGCGAGGCGAAGCTGCTCGCGGGCGGCCAGACGCTGGTGCAGACGATGAAGCTGCGCCTCGCCTCGCCGACCGACATCGTCGATCTCGGCAGCATCAAGGATCTCGCCGGCATCAAAAGCGACGGCAAGACCGTGACCATCGGCGCGATGACCCGCCATGCGGACGTCGCGCAATCGGCGGACGTGAAAAAAGCGATTCCCGCGCTCGCCGCGCTCGCCGGCATGATCGGCGACCGCCAGGTGCGCGCCATGGGCACCCTCGGCGGCTCGCTCGCCAACAACGACCCCGCGGCGGACTATCCCGCGGCGGTGCTGGGCTTGGGCGCCACCGTCGTCACCAACAAGCGCAAGCTCTCACCCGATGAATTCTTCCGGGGCATGTTCACCACCGCGCTGGGCGAGGGCGAAATCATCACCGCGGTGTGTTTCCCCGTACCCAGGCGCGCCGCCTACACCAAGTTCAAGAACCCGGCCTCGCGCTTCGCCATCGTCGGCGTGTTCGTCGCGGATTTCGGCCAGGAAGGAAAGAATGCGGCCAGGGTCGCGGTGACGGGCGCGGGTCCCGGCGTGTTCCGCCAGGCGGACATGGAAAAGGCGCTCGCCGCCAAATTCGCGCCCGAATCCGTCGCCGGCATCAAGCAGAAGGCCGACGGCCTCAACGCCGACCTGCACGCGAGCGCCGAATACCGGGCGCACCTCGTCACGGTGATGGCGAAACGCGCGGTGGCGGCGGCCATCAAATAGGAATTTCATGCCGAAAGCGCTGCCGAAATCCATCGACGAAACCCACCAGCTGCTCGGCTCGGCGGACTACGTCGCCGACCGCAGCCTGGCCACCGCACTCTACCTGTCGCTGGCGATGCAGCGGCCGCTGTTTCTCGAAGGCGAGGCCGGCGTCGGCAAGACCGAAATCGCCAAGG
>CAZPNH010000089.1:0-6661 GCA_964587635.1 uncultured Bordetella sp. | reverse complement strand
TCTCAGAAAACGCTGCTCAACATCGAAGGCCTGGGGCGCGAACTCGATCCCGACCTGGACCTCTGGCAGACGGCCAAGCCGTTCCTCGAGCGCTGGATGAGCGAGCAGATCGGCTGGCGCGGCCTGCTGCGCACGCTGCGGCGCGAGGCGCCCTATTGGGCGCAGACGCTGCCGGCGATCCCCCGCCTGCTGCACCGGCTGCTCGCCGAGGACCGCGCGGCCGGCCTGCAGGCGGCGCTCGATCGGCTCGCCGATGAAAACCGGCGCCGCAACGACCTGCTCGCCGGCCTGCTGGTCCTCGCCGCCGCGGGGCTGGCGCTGCTGCTGTTGCTCTGAGCTAGTATTGGACGTCTCCCGGCAACGCGCGGCATGGCCCTACTCGAAATTCGCAACGTCACCCGGCGCTTCGGCGCGCTGACCGCCGTTGACGACGTCAGCCTGGCCGTCGAGGCGGGCGAGTTCTTCACGCTGCTGGGACCCTCGGGCTGCGGCAAAACGACGCTGCTGCGCATGATTGCCGGCTTCGACCAGCCCGACGCGGGCGCGATCCTGCTCGACGGCACGGACATGGCCGACACGCCGCCCGAGAAGCGCCCTGTGCATACGGTGTTCCAGAGCTACGCGCTGTTTCCGCACATGACGGTGGCGCAGAACATCGCGTTTCCGCTGCGCATGGCCGGCGGCGCGCCCGAGCGGATTGCCGCGCAGGTCGGGGACGCGCTCTCCATGGTGCACCTCGAGGAGAAGGGCCAGCACTATCCCCATGAGCTGTCCGGCGGCCAGAAACAGCGCGTCGCGCTCGCCCGCAGCCTGGTCAACCGCCCCAGGCTGCTGCTGCTCGACGAACCGCTCGGCGCGCTCGACGCCAAGCTGCGCGAGGAAATGCAGGTGGAACTGATCGACATGCAGCGCGAGGTCGGCGTCACCTTCGTCTTCGTCACCCATTCGCAGAGCGAGGCGCTGGCGCTGTCCTCCCGCATCGCGGTGATGAACCGCGGCCGCGTCGAGCAGCTGGACGAGCCTTCCCGCCTCTACGGTTTTCCGCAGAACCGCTTCGTCGCCGATTTCATCGGCAAGATCAACATGCTCGAGGGCGAAGTGATCGCCGGGCAGGGCGCCGGTCTGCGGCTGCTGCTGAAAGGCCTGGGCGAGGTCGCGGCGAGCGGCGGCGCGGCGCTCAAGCCCGGCACGCCGGCGGCGCTGGCGCTGCGCCCGGAGCAGGTCCGCATCGCCGCGGCGGACGCGGCCGTCGACCTGCCGAACCGCTATCACGGCAAGGTGCGCGATTTCCTCTACATCGGCGATGTCACCACCTACCTCGTCGACCTGCCGAACGGGCAGCGCATCCAGGCGCTGCTGCCCAACTCGGCACCCGGCCGGGCCAAGTTCTTCGAGATCGGCGATACCGTGACCGTCGCCTGGCCGGCCGAGGCGGGCGTGGTGCTGGCGGAGTAGATGCGCTCGAACCGCGCGCTGCGATGGCTCGTCGGCGGTCCGCCGTTCCTGTTCCTGGTGGTGTTCTTCCTGCTGCCGGCACTCATCATGCTGGTCGCCTCGTTCCGCTACCCGGGCGAGTTCGGCGGCCTCGCGCCGCTGCTTGCCGCCCAGCCGGGCGAGGAGGCCGGATTCACCGCGGAGAGCTACGGCGTCTTTTTCGGCGACTGGGTCTACGTGGAGATTTTCGCCAAGTCCTTCGGCGTGGCGGCGCTCACCACGCTGATCTGCCTGGTGATGGCCTACCCGGTCGCGCTGCTCATCGCGCGCAGCCCGAAGAAGAACCGCGATTTGATGGTGCTGCTGGTGGTGCTGCCGTTTGCGTCCAATTTCCTCGTGCGCGTCTATGCCTGGATGATCATCCTGGGGCCGTTCGACCTGCTGTTCAGCCGCTTCGCGGTGATCGTCGGCATGGTGTACGTGCACCTGCCGTTCATGATCCTGCCGCTCTACACCAACCTCGAGAAGCACGATCCCGCGCTGCTCGACGCCGCGCAGGATCTCGGCGCCAACGCCTGGCGCCGTTTCTGGCGCGTCACCTTCCCGCTGTCGCTGCCCGGCGTGTTCTCGGGCTCGGCGCTGGTGTTCATCCCGGTGCTCGGCATGTTCGCGATCCCGGAAATCCTCGGCGGCAAGGACGACTGGATCGTCGGCAACATGATCAAGGAGTCCTTTCTAGGCACCCGCGACTGGCCCTTCGGCAGCATGCTGTCGCTGATGCTGACCCTGGCGGTGCTGGCCGTCGCGGGCGGCACGAGCTGGCTCGCGCGCCGGGCGGTGAGGCAGGCTTGAGGCCGCGCGATGCGTAAGCTCGCTCTTGCCGTCGAAGCCCTGGGCATCGCGGTGCTGTTCTGGAGTTTCCTCTCCGCCAGCGGCAAAGACACGCTTGCCGTGGGCGGATTTGCGCTGCTCGCCGTGGCGGCGCTGCTGGGCGCGCTGGGCCGGCGCCGCGAACTGCCGGGTTTCTGGCTCTGGTTCGCGAGCCTGCTGGTCTATGCATTTCTCTATGTTCCGCTGGTGATCGTGGTCATTTTCTCGTTCAACGATTCGAAGCTGAACGCCGAATGGGTGGGCTTCACCACCGACTGGTACGCCAAGCTGTTCGCCGACGAAGAGATGCTGCAGGCGGCGCTCAATTCAGTGCTGATCGCCTGTACCGCGGCGGCCATCGCTACCGTGCTCGGCACCATGGCCGGCATCTCGATGCACCGGTTCCGCCCCAAGCTGCTGCCCTTCCTGGTGTTCACGCCGGTGGCCATGCCCGAGATCCTGCTCGGCGTTTCGCTGCTGATTTTCTTCCTCAACACGGCAACGCCGCTGCTGGGCGCGGTCGGCATCGAGTTCGGCCTCGGCATCGCCACCGTGGTGATCGCGCACGTCACCTTCTGCATCGGTTTTGTCGCCATCATCGTGCGCGCGCGCCTCGCCGGCATGGACGAATCGGTGTTCGAGGCGGCGCGCGACCTGGGCGCGACGCCCTGGCAGACCTTCCGGCTGGTGACGCTGCCGCTGATCCTGCCGGGCGTGGTCGCCGGCGCGCTGATGGCGTTCACGCTGTCCATCGACGATTTCGTGATCACCTTCTTCGCCTCCGGCGTCGGCACCAAGACGCTGCCGCTGCAGATCTACACCATGATCAAGGTGGCGGTGACGCCGGAAGTGAACGCCATTTCGACGCTGCTGATGGCGCTGACACTGGCGCTGATCCTGATCGCCAGCAAGCTCGCGCCCGACCTGATGCGCGCCAAGGCCTGAATGAGAGCCGCGGCGCTCGGGATCGCCTTCGCGCTGGCGGTGGGACTGCGGGCCGGCCCGGCGCAGGCCGGGCCGCAGGACGTGCTGCGCATGTTCAACTGGAACAACTACATGACGGACGAGACGGTGGCGCGCTTCCAGCAGCGCTGCAACTGCCGCCTCGCGCAGGACTACTACTCGGACAACGAGGAAATGCTGGCCAAGCTCGCGGCAGGCGCGACCGGCTACGACCTGCTGGTGCCGACCGGCAACGCGGTAGAGGCGCTCATCAAGTCCGGCCAGCTGCGGCCGCTCGACAAGGGCAAGCTGCGCAACCTCAGGAACGTCAAGCCGCAATACCTGGACACCTGGTTCGACCCGGGCAACGCCTATTCGGTGCCCTACGCCTATTCGCTCACCATCCTCGGCTACAACGTGGAGAAAATGCGCGAGCTGGGCCTGCCCACGGATACCTGGGCCGTGATATTCGAGCCCCGCTACCTGGAAAAAGTGAAAGGCAGGGTAACCGTCCTCGATTCGCAGCGCGAGCTGTTCGCGGCCGCGCTGAAATACCTCGGCCATTCCGCCAACGACAGCGACGAGGCGCACCTGAAGCAGGCGCGCGACCTGATCCTGCGCGCCAAGCCCTACTGGGCGGCGTTCAACGCCGCTTCCTATTTCAAGGAACTCACCGTCGGCAACATCTGGCTCGCGCACGGCTATTCCAACGACTTCTTCACCGCCCAGCAGGACGCGGCCAAGGCCGGGCGCCGGTTCTCGGTGGCCTATTCGACGCCCAAGGAAGGCGCGGTGTTCGCGCTCGACAACCTGGTAATGCACGGCTCGGGCAAGCGGCCCGACCTCGCGCTGCAGTTCATGGAATTCTGGCTGGAAGGCCAGGCGTCGGCGGAGCTGACCAACGCCATCGGCGCCGGCAACCCGAACCAGGCGGCGATGCCGCTCATCGATCCGCAAATCGCCGCCAACGGGGCGATTTTTCCCGACGCGGGGAAATTCAAGCAGCTCGAAATGCTGCGCGACTACGACCGCCGGGCCCGGCGCGTGCTGAACCGGCTCTGGGTCGAGATCAAGGTCCGGTGAGCGCGCCGGCGCGCGGCGCGCCGCTCGCGCGCTTCCTGCTCGTGGTCTACGTCCTGCTGATCGTCTACGCGACGCTCCACCCGCTCTCCGGCTGGCGCGACCCGGGCGTGCCGCTGCTCGGTTTCCTCACCGCGCCCTGGCCGCGCTATGTCACCGTCTTCGATCTGTCGGTGAATTTCCTGGGCTATCTGCCCTATGGCCTGCTGTGCGTGCTGGTGGTCCATCCGCGCCTCAAGGGAATGGCCGCGGTACTGCTCGCCGTCGTCACGGGGTCGGTGCTTTCCCTGTCCCTCGAGACCGCGCAGAATTTCCTGCCGGCGCGCATTCCATCCAACCTCGACGTCATGGCCAACGTTGCCGGCGTGATCGCGGGCGCGCTCGCGGGAAATTTTTTCTCGCCGGCGCTGCTCGGCGGCGGGCCGCTGCAGCGCCTGCGCGCCGAGGCGCTGGCGCCCGGCGCCGCCGCGGACCTGGGCCTGACGCTGCTCGGGCTGTGGCTGTTCGCCCAGCTCAACCCGGCGACGCTGCTGTTCGGCAGCGGCGACCTGCGCGACCTGGTCGCCGGCCCTGCGGGCGAGCGGCATGGCGCGGAGCTCTTCGTCTCGGTCGAAGCGGTCATCGCGGCGGCGAACCTCGCCGCGGTGGCGCTGCTCGCTTCCGCCGGGATGCGCCCGGGGGCGCCGGTGCTGCGGCTGCTGCTCGCGCTGCTCGCGGTCGCGCTGGTCGTGAAGACGCTCGCGTTCATGATCCTCATGCACGCGGAACACGTGCTCGTCTGGCTCACGCCGGGCGCGCAGGTCGGCCTGGCGGCGGGCATCGCCCTGTCGCTTGCCGCGCTCCGGCTGCCGCGCGCCGCGCGCCTGGCACTGGCCGCTGTGCTGCTGATGGCCGCGACGGTCCTGGTCAACCTCGCGCCGCCGAACCCCTATCTCGCGGAAACGCTCAAGGTCTGGGAGCAGGGGCATTTCCTCAACTTCAACGGCCTCACGCGCCTCGTATCCGCGGCGTGGCCGTTCGCCGCGCTCGGCTACCTGGTCTACCTCGCCTCGGCGAGGCTGCGCGAACCCCTCCGGTAAAATTGCGCGCCATGGCCTACTACGAACGGCACGTGTTTTTCTGCTGCAACCAGCGCGATGAAGGCGACCGGACCTGCTGCAACCGCAAAGGGGCCACGCAGATGCGCGATTACGCCAAAGGCCTCGTCAAGGCGCTCGGGCTCGCCGGGCCGGGCAAGGTCAGGATCAACCAGGCGGGCTGCCTGGACCGCTGCGAAGAAGGGCCCTGCATCGTCGTCTATCCGGAAGCGGTCTGGTACAGCTACGTGGACCGCAGCGACATCGACGAGATCGTCGAAGAACACCTCAAGCATGGCCGCGTCGTCGAGCGGCTGCGCATCTGATGGCTGCGGCTACCCGGCGCATTCTGATCGACGGTCCGGCGGGGAAAATAGAGTGCGTCGTCGATGAGCCGGAGTCGTCGCGCGGCGTGGCGTTGGTCGCGCATCCGCACCCGCTGTTCGGCGGCACGCTGGACAACAAGGTGGCGCAGACCCTGGCGCGCGCTTTCGTCGAACTGGGCTACACGGCCTGGCGGCCGAATTTCCGCGGCGTGGGCCGGAGCGAAGGCAGCTACGATGAAGGCCGCGGCGAACTCGAGGATCTCGCTGCCGTCGCCGAATACGCGAAAAGCGAAAAGCCAGTGCTCGCGGGGTTCTCGTTCGGCGCCGCGGTCCAGACGCGGCTCGCGCAACGCATCAAGCCCGAGCGCATGGCCCTGGTGGGCGTGGCGGTGAAGCATTTCGAGGCGCCGCCGGTGCCCGCGGACACCATCGTGATCCATGGCGAGGTGGACAGCACGGTATTGCTCGCCGACGTGCTCGCCTGGGCGCGGCCGCAGGAACTGCCGGTGGTCGTGGTGCCGGGCGCCGACCATTTTTTCCACCGCCGGCTGCATATCCTGCGCTCGATCATCCAGGGCAGCTGGAAGTAGGCATGCTGCTCGTCAAAAGCCTGCACCTCGTTTTCATGGTGACCTGGTTCGCCGGGCTCTTCTATCTGCCGCGGCTGTTCGTCTATCACGCGCAAGCCGACGACCGGATCTCCATCGAGCGCTTCAAGGTGATGGAAAGGAAGCTTTACTGGGGCATCGCGACTCCGGGCGCCGTGCTGACGATCGCGTTCGGCCTGTGGCTGTGGCTGGGCTGGTTCCAGGGCGCCGGCGCCTGGCTGCACGCCAAGCTCGCCCTGGTCGCGCTGCTCGTCGCCTACCACCTGTGGTGCGGCAAGCTGATGCTCGATTTCAAGCATGACCGCAACCGGCATGGCCACAAGTT
>CAZPNH010000088.1:0-6681 GCA_964587635.1 uncultured Bordetella sp. | reverse complement strand
AGTACATCTTCTTCGGCAGCAGCTGGCTGCGCAGGCGCTTGTGGTGGCGCTTCACGGCCGCGGCCAGCTTGCGCTTTCTTTCCGTGGTCGGCTTCTCGTAGTACTCGCGGGCGCGCAGCTCGGTGAGCAGCCCGGTTTTCTCCACGGTGCGCTTGAAGCGGCGCATGGCCACTTCGAAGGGCTCGTTTTCCTTGATGCGTACGGTCGGCATGCGATTCCTGTGTCCCGGAAATTCGGAAAGGGCGAAATTGTATCAGAATCTGCCTCAGAATCACCCCAACCCCCCATGTTGATCCTCGGCATCGAGACCTCCTGCGACGAGACGGGCCTGGCCCTCTACGAGACCCGGGAACCGGGCTCGTCCTTGCAAGGCGCCGGAGCGGGGAAGCTGCTCGCTCATGAGGTGCATTCGCAGATCGCCATGCACAAGGCCTATGGCGGCGTGGTGCCCGAACTCGCCTCCCGCGACCACATCCGGCGGCTGGTGCCGCTGAGCCGGGAGGTCCTCGCCCGCGCCGGAAGGAACATCGGCGAGGTCGGCGCCATCGCCTATACCGAGGGCCCCGGCCTGGCCGGGGCGCTGCTTGCCGGCGCCGCATTCGCGCGCAGCCTGGCGCAGGCGCTGGGCGTTCCGGCCATCGGCATCCATCACCTCGAAGGCCACCTGCTGTCGCCCTTGCTGTCGGCCAGGGCGCCGCGCTTTCCGTTCGTCGCGCTGCTGGTCTCGGGCGGGCATACGCAGCTCATGCGGGTGCAGGAAGTGGGCCGCTACGAACTGCTCGGCGAAACGCAGGACGACGCGGCGGGCGAGGCCTTCGACAAAACGGCGCAGCTGCTCGGCCTGGGCTATCCGGGCGGACCGGCGCTCTCGAAGCTGGCGGAATCCGGCAACCCGAAACGCTACCGCCTGCCGCGGCCGATGATGGCCAGCGGCGACCTGGAGTTCAGTTTTTCGGGCCTTAAAACGTCAGTACTGACGTTGCTGAAAAAAGAAACCGACGTTTCCCGCCCGGACCTCGCGCGCGCTTTCGTCGACGCGGTCGTGGACGTGCTGGTGGCGAAATGCATCGCGGCGATGGAGCAGACCGGCCTCACGCAGCTGGTGGTCGCTGGCGGCGTCGGCGCCAACAAGCAGCTGCGCGCCGCGCTGGATGCCGCGGCCGCGAAGCGCGGCTTCGACGTCTTCTATCCGGAACCGGCACTGTGCACCGACAACGGCGCGATGATCGCGTTCGCCGCCGCGCTGCGCCTGGCCGCGGGGAAACCCGCCGCCGCCGGACACGCATTCAGCGTCCGGCCGCGCTGGGATCTCGCGACGCTTACCTGACTGCGGCTTCGCGCGCGCGGCGCGCGGCGTAGGCTTCCAGGTGGGTGGTAGCGACCTCGAGTACCGGCGACGCAAGCGAGTGCTTGCGGGCGCGCGACAGCATGGCGCCCAGGATGTGATCTCCCTCGGCCTGCCCGCCGACTTCGACATCGCGCAGCATCGACGCCGTGAACGCCGAGCCTTTCAGCGTTAGCATGTTGCGGTAGTTCGCGAAGGTCGCTTCGGGCGTCGGAAAGCCCTCGGCTTTGGCGACTGCCGCGCATTCGCCGAGCAGCGCGAGCGTGATCGCCGCCCCTGATCCGGTGGCGGCGATGTCGCCAACCGGCGCGCGCATGAGGCAGGTTATTCCCGCGAGCGACGCCAGCAGCACCCATTTGTCCCACATCGCCTGCTCGATCTTGTCGGTGAGCTTGATGTCCGTCTTCTTTACGCTGGCCGCGACCGCGGCGAGCGCGTCGCATACCGATTTCTGCGCCGCGTGGCGTTGCCCGAATACAACCCGGTGGAATTCGTTCAGGTGCCGGATTTCCCCGTCCGGCATCAGCGTCGTGGCGATGTAGGCGACACCGCCCAGCACGTGCTCGCGCCCGAAGCGCGCGTCCAGGAGGTCGAGGTGCGACATCCCGTTCAGCAGGGGCAGCACGTTGCCCCTGCCGCCCCGCATTGCCGGCACGATTGCCTCGATGGCGCTCGGCAGGTCGTAGGCCTTGGCCGTGAACATCACGATGTCGTAGTCGGGCCTCACCTGCTCCGCGGTCACGCATTTCGGCTTCAACGTCAGATCGCCCGCGGTTTTGCTGGTGATGCGCAAACCCGACTTCGCGAGCATTTCGGCGCGCTTCGGCCGCACCAGGAAGGTGACGTCCGCACCCGCCTCCGCGAGCCTGCCGCCGAAATAGCCGCCGACCGCGCCGGCGCCGAGCACGAGGATTTTCATGTGGGTTTCTTTTCTCCAAGACGGGGTTCCGTGCCCTTGAGGAGGCGGTCCATGTTTCCACGGTGGCGCCAGATCACCAGCAGGGCGATGGCGCCCACCATGGGGGTAATCGGCGATTCGCCGAACAGGAAGAACGCGTAGAACACGGAAAAAACCGCGGCGATGATGGACGCGAGCGAGACCAAGCGGAAAAAAGCGACGACGATGCCGAAGGTGGCGAGCACGGCCAGGCCGAGCCAGAGATTGAGCGCCAGCAGCACGCCCGCCGCGGTGGCCACGCCCTTGCCGCCCCGGAAACCGTGAAACGCCGGATACAGGTGCCCCAGAAACGCCATCGTGCCCGCGAGCGGCGCATCGATGCCGGCGATCGGGCTCTCGCCGGTGTAGAGCACCGCGAGTCCCACGGCGAGCGCGCCCTTGCCCGCATCGCCGATCAGCGTCAGCAATGCTGCCGTCTTGTTCCCGGTGCGCAGCACGTTGGTCGCGCCGGGACTCTTCGAGCCGTAGCTGTGCGGATCCGGCAGCCCCATTGCCCTGCTGACGACCACGGCAAAGGAGATGGAGCCCAGCGCGTAAGCGGCGATTGCGATCAATACCGTCTGCATAGGGTCCCGATTCTATAATCTTGCGACATGGACACCATCCTGGTTCGCGACCTGCGGGTCGAAGTGCTCATCGGCATCCACAAGCGCGAGCGCCACGTGGCGCAGACGGTGTCGATCGACCTCGACATCGGCATCCCGGGGACCACGGTGTTCGCCAGCGACAAAGTGGCCGACACCATCGACTACGAGCAGGTGGCCCTGAAAATCAAGGCGCTCGCCGGCACGGGCCACTTCCGCCTGGTGGAGACCTTCGCCGACCGCATCGCCAAACTGCTCATGGAGGACTTCAAGGCGCCCTGGGTCAAGGTCAGCGCCGCCAAGATCGGCATCCTGCCGAACGCCAAGTTCGTCGGCGTCGCGATCGAGCGCGGCAAGCGCTAGTCGAGCGCGGCGTCCACCAGCTGCGGATGGAGCGTCCGGGGTATTTCTCCCGGTGCGATGCCGACCAGGAATCCCCGCCGGCCGCCGTTGATGTAGATCTTCGGCAACGCCAAAATCGAACGCTCCAGATAGATCGGCATCTTCTTCTTCGTGCCAAAAGGTGAAGTGCCGCCGACCTGGTAGCCCGAATGCCGCTGCGCCACGTCGGGTTTGCAGGGCTCGATGCGCTTTCGGCCTGCCTGGCGCGCGAGGTTCTTGGTCGAAACCTTCTTGTCGCCGTGCATCAGCACGATGAGAGGCTTGGCCGCCTCATCCTGCATCACCAGGGTCTTCACCACTTCATGTTCCGGCAACCCGAGAGCGCTGGCCGATACTTCGGTGCCGCCATGCTCGACGTATTCGTACTCGTGTTCCGTATAGGCAACCTTGTTCGCCTTCAGAAACACGGTCGCGGGCGTATCAGCCACGGGGATGGTGCTTCGCGTGCAGCGCCTTCATGCGCTCGCGCGCGACGTGGGTGTAGATCTGGGTGGTGGAGATGTCGGCGTGGCCGAGCAGCATCTGCACCACGCGCAGATCGGCACCGTGGTTGATGAGGTGCGTGGCGAAAGCGTGGCGCAGCACGTGCGGCGAGAAGTGCTTGCCGGGCACGGCGCGCGCGCCGTAGCGCTTGATGTTCTGCCAGAACGCCTGCCGGCTCATGCCGGCGCCGCGGCCGGTGACAAAGAGGAAATCGCTGGACTTTTTCCCAAGAATTTTTTTCCTTGGTTCCGCAAGAAACTGCTTCACCCAGTCCACCGCCTCTTCGCCCAGGGGCACCAGCCGTTCCTTGGAACCCTTGCCGAGTATCCGCAGCACGCCCGCATCCAGGTTCACCTCGAAGACCTTGAGGCCCACCAGTTCCGACACGCGTAATCCGGCGGCGTAGAGCACCTCGAACATGGCGCGGTCGCGCATGCCGAGCGGCGTTTGGGTATCGGGCGCGGCGAGGAGCGCTTCGACGTCGGCTTCGGACAGGATTTTAGGAAAACGCGGCGCGCGCTTGGGCGGATCGAGCTTCAGCGTCGGGTCGGCTGTGATGTGCCGCTCGCGCAGGCACCAGCCGTAGAAGCGCTTGAGGCTGGACAGCATGCGCGCGGCACTTGTCGCTTTTCCTTTTCTTACAGCCAGAAAACCGAAAAGATCCTCTTCGCGGGCATGTTCGAGGGGTGTTTTCTTCAGGAACAGCGCGAACTGCTCCAAGTCGCGCCGGTACGAGGACAGCGTGTTCTTCGACAGCCCGTCCTCCAGCCACAGGGCGTCGGAAAACGAATCGAGCAACACCGCCGCGCCGGCGGTCCTGTCGGGGTTCAGGGTTTGAGCGCGAACGCGTCCGCGCTGGACTCGTGCATCAGCAACCAACGCTTGGCCTCCAGCAGGTAGCCGCCGGTCGAGTGGCCGAAGCCGCCGAGGCCGCCGGCGGCGACCACGCGGTGGCAGGGAATCACGATGGGCAGCCTGTTGTCGCCGCAGGCCTGGCCCACGGCGCGCGGCACGTCGAAGCCTTCGCCGCCCAGTTTGCGCGCGAGCTCGCCGTAGGTGAGCGTACGGCCGCGCGGAATCGCGCACATGGCGTCCCAGACGCGGCGCTGGAATTCGCTGCCCTCGATCAGCAGCGGCAGGTCGAACTTCGCATCCGGGTCTTCGCGGTAGCGTTCGAGCTGGCGCACGGCTCGCTCCGCGAGCTCGTTCTCCGGCGCTTTCGATTCCGCCGCAAGCGGCAGGTAGCGGATACCCGTGACCTGCGCCTCCCGCGTTGCCACCGCAACTTTCATCTTCGGAAATTCAATGACCGCTTGCCAATGCATCTCAGGCCGCCAGTTTTTCGATCTTCGCCAGCAGGTCGTCGGCGATGTCGATGCCTTCGGCGCGCAGCTTTTTCTCGGAGGCGAAGCGCCGCGACCCCGGCAACCGCACGCCTTCGTCGGCAAGCATCGTCGTGACCACCGTCTCCACGCGTTCGAAATAGCGGTCGTGCCCGGCGAGCGCGCCCGGATCGATGGCGAGGAAGGCATGGCCGATTTTCGGCTTGTTGCCCTTGTCGGAGAAGAACGAATCCGCCTCAGTGCCGATGGCAGCGCCCGTCAATGCTGCGCAAATCAGCTCGAAGGCGAGTGCGAGCATCGCGCCCTTGGCGCCGCCGATGGGGAACAGGCTGCCATGTTCGATCGCCTCCTTCGGGTCGGTCGTCGGCTTGCCGTTGCGGTCGAGCGCCCAGCCTTCCGGAATTTTTTCGCCCTTCTGCATCGCCAGCATGATCTTGCCACGCACCACGGTGGTAAGCGCGAGGTCGATCACCAGCGGATCGCCGTTCTTGCGCGGAAAGGCGAAGGCGACCGGATCGGTGCCGAACAGCGCCTTTTTGCCGCCCCAGGCGGGAATCGCCGCCGGCGAGTTGGTGAAGGCGACGCCCACCATACCTTCCTTCGCCACCGGCAGCAGGTGGATGCCGAGCACGCCGACGTGCGCGCTGTTGGTGATGCCGGCGAAGCCGATACCGTTGCGGCGCGCGCGCTGGATGACCTCACCGACCGCCCAGGCGCTCGATTCATAGGGCAGGCCGTCGCAGTTGTCGATCAGGCAGACCGCGGCGCGGTCCGAAGCCATCTTCGGCCGGGCAGCGCCGTCGGCACGGCCGTTCTTCAGAAAACCGCAATAAAAGGGCACGCGCGACATGCCGTGGGTGGGCAGGCCATGCTCCTCGGCGCGCACCAGGTGCTGTGCCGCCGCCTCGGCCATCACCGGGTTGGCGCCGGCTTTTTCGAGGGCATTTCGCGCAAGGCGCAGCAATTCGTCCGCTTTCTTCTTCATAATATTCATTCTAAAGGAGGAACACGCATGGGCAAGTTCATTGAACTCACTTCGTCCGACGGCCACAAATTCTCCGCTTTCGTCGCGACGCCCGCGGGCAAGCCGCGCGGCGGCGTGGTGGTGATCCCGGAAATTTTCGGCGTCAATAGCCATATCCAGCAGGTCACCGACGGCTTCGCCGCGGATGGCTATCTGGCGGTCTCGCCCGCGATGTTCGATCGCGTGCAGCGCAAATACGACACGGGCTACTCGCAGCCGGAGATCCAGGCAGGCGTGGCGATCATGCAGAAGCTCGACCCCAAGCAGGGCATGATGGACGTGCAGGCCGCGATCACGGAAGCCGCCAAGGGCGGCAAGGTCGGCATCGTCGGCTATTGCTTCGGCGGCACGATCTCGTGGATGGCCTCGGCGCGCGCCAGCGGCCTGTCCTGCGCCGTCCCTTACTACGGCGGGGGCATGTTCGGCCTGATCGGCGAGAAGCCGAAGGTGCCGACCCTGTGCCACTTCGGCGAGCAGGACCAGTCGCCGACGGTGGAGCAGGCGAAAGCGATCGCCGCGGCGCACCCGGGCATCATCGCGCA
>CAZPNH010000087.1:0-6714 GCA_964587635.1 uncultured Bordetella sp. | reverse complement strand
CCGGCGCAGGCGCGAGCAGCGTCGGGGTCGCGGGCTCCATCGCGGTCAACGCGCTCGACCTCTCCAGCCTGGCCGCAATCAACAGCGGCTTTCTCGTCAACATCACGCCCGGGGGCACCGGAAACGTCGGTCTGACGGCCGAGAATCTCACCTCCAGCAGCGCGACCTCCGCGCCCGCCGCGGGCGGCGCCTCGGGCTCAAAGGTGGGGATCGGCGCCTCGGTGGCGATCAACGTGGTGTCGAACCGCTCTACCGCGCAGCTGCAGGACAACGCGGGATTGACGGGCGCCGGCGATCTGACGCTGCAGGCGACCGGCGCCGACACCGTGACGACGTCGGCCGAAGCTGGTTCCTCGGGCGGCACGGCAATCACGCCGGTGGCGGCGATCAACGTGATCAACAACACCACGACGGCGAGTATCGGCAGCGGTTCGACGCTCGTGCTGACCGGCGATCTGCTGGTGCAGGCCGACCAGACCGCAAGCGCGAGCGCAACCGCCAAGGGCAGCACGCAGGGATCGAGCGCGGCGATCGGGGCGGCGGTGGCGGTGGCGCTGGTCGACGACGAGGTAAGCGCGACGACCGCGCGCTGGATAGATACCTCGGCAGCGACGGTGCCGGGCAAGGGCAACGTCAGCTTCCTCGCGCACGGATCCTCGGCGAGCGCGACCTCGGCCACGGCGAGCGTGGTGGGAGGCAAGAGCGACGACCAGGCGAGTTCCGACGATGGCGACGTCGACAGCAAGGTCGGCAAGCAGCTCGATGCCGGCACCAGCGTCAAGAGCAAGAACGGCGTCGGCGACGCCGGCGAGCAGAGCAAGGACGGCAGCGCGGTTGCGGACAAGCCCTCGGCCTCCTCGAGCGAGGGCAAGATTTCGGTGGCGGCGGCAGTGGCGGTGAACCTGCAGACCTCCAGCGCCACGGCGACGGTGCCCGATAACGGCAACATCGCGGCGAAGGGATTGCTCAAGCTCTCGAGCTCGAACAACACGGACGGCTCCGCGTTGTCCGATGGCAGCGCGGTGGGCAGCACGACGACGGTGGGTATCGGCGCCGGCGTTGCGGTCAACCTCGTGAAGTCGGTCAACGAAGCATCCATCGGACAGAACGCGACGGTCACTTCCAAGGGTCTGACGCTCGAAGCACTGATGACGAGCGTGGGCGGCGACACGACCAACACGCTCGACGCCGAAGCGACCTCCGGGGCCGGCGGCAGTAAGGTGGGTCTCGCAGGCTCGCTCGCGCTCAATATCGCCGACACCTCCAGCAATGCGCTCGTGAAGAGCGGCGCGAATGTGGACGTGGGCGGCGGCGACGTAAGCCTGACGGCCGCCGACGCCACCAGTACGACGGGCAAGGCCCTGCCGTCGGGCAGCGGCGCCTCCGGCGGCTCGGTGGGGATCGGCGCCTCGGTCGCCGTGAACGTGGTGGCCAACCGCTCGACGGCGGAGGTCCAGGACACGGCGCAGCTGACCAACCCGGGCAACACGACCCTCCAGGCGAGCGGCCAGTTCGACATGCTCACGCAGGCCGAGGCCGGCTCGGCGGGTGGCGTGTCGATCACGCCCTCGGTAGCGATCTCGCTCGCCAACAACAGCACGACGGCGCAAATCGGCGCGAGCACGACGGCGCTGACGCTGACGGGCGATCTGCGGGTGGCGGCTGATCAAACCTCGACCACGAGCACGATCGCCAAGGGCAGCAGCCAGGGGGCGAAGGCGGCGATCGGCGCCGCGGTGGCGGTGGCGCTGGTTGACGACGAGGTCACGGCAACGACTTCGCGCGCGATCGTCGCCAACGGTACGGGCAACGTGAGCTTCCTCGCCCACGGCGCTTCGGCGAGCAGCACTTCGGCGACGGCGAGCGCGGTGGGCGGCAATACCGACGACAGCGCGGGCACCTCGAAGGAAGACGCCTCGGTCGACGACAAGGTGAGCAAGCAGGCCGACTTCGGCAAGAAGCAGCAGACCGACAACGGCGTCGGTGACAGCAGCCAGCAGGCCTCGACGGCGAGCTCGGATTCCGGCAAGCCCTCGGCTTCCTCGAGTGAAGGCAAGATTTCGGTAGCGGCAGCGGTGGCCGTCAACCTGCAGACCTCCAGCGCCGCGGCGACGGTGCCGGACGGCGGCAGCATCACCGCGTCCGGGCTGCTCAAGCTCTCTTCGTCGAACAACACGGACGGCTCGGCAGTGACCGACGGCAGCGCCGTGGGCAGCACGACGACGGTGGGCATCGGCGCCGGCGTATCGATCAACCTCGTCAAATCGACGAACCAGGCGACGATCGGCCAGAACGCGTCGGTGAGTTCGAATGGCGTGACGCTGGAAGCGCTCATGACGCCGACCGGAAGCGGCGGCAGCGACGTTACCAACACGCTGGACGCGGAAGCGACCTCCGGCGCCGGCAGCAGCAAGGTCGGGCTCGCCGGCTCGCTCGCGCTCAACATCGCCGATACCTCGAGCCTGGCCCAGATCAACAGCGGCGCGAGCGTCAACGCCAACGGCGGCGACGTCAGCCTGACCGCCGCCGGCAGCACGAGCACGACGGGCAAAGCACTGCCGTCGGGCAGCGGTGCCTCGGGCGGCTCAGTGGGAATCGGCGCCTCGGTCGCCGTGAACGTGGTGGCCAACCGCTCGACGGCCGGGATCCAGGACACGGCCGTGCTCACGGGCGCGCGCGACCTCACGATCCAGGCAGCCGGCGCGTTCGACATGCTCACGCAGACGGAGGCCGGCTCGGCCGGCGGCGTGTCGATCACGCCCTCGGTGGCGATCTCGCTCGCGAACAACACAACCTCGGCGACGATCGGCACAAGCACGACCGGCCTCACGCTGGGCGGCGACCTGCTCGTGCAGGCGGACCAGACGTCCACCACCAGCACCGTCGCGAAGGGCAGCAGCCAGGGAACGAAGGCGGCGATCGGCGCCGCCGTGGCGGTCGCGCTCGTCGACGACGAGGTGACGGCGACGACGGCGCGGGCGATCACCGCGAACGGGTCGGTCGGCACGGGCAACGTGAGCTTCCTCGCCCACGGCGCTTCGGCGAGCAGCACTTCGGCGACGGCGAGCGCGGTGGGCGGCAATACCGACGACAGCGCGGGCACCTCGAAGGAAGACGCCTCGGTCGACGACAAGGTGAGCAAGCAGGCCGACTTCGGCAAGACCACGCAAGCCAACAACAACGTCGGCGATTCCAAGCAGCAGGCTTCGACCGCGTCCGCGGACTCGAGCAAACCCTCGGCCTCTTCGAGCGAGGGCAAGATCTCGGTGGCGGCGGCGGTGTCGGTAAACCTGCAGACCTCCAGCGCCACGGCGACGGTGCCGGACGGCGGCAGCATCAACGCGGCCGGACTGCTCAAGCTCTCCTCGTCGAACAACACGGACGGCACGGCGCTGACCGACGGCAGCGCTGTGGGCAGCACCACCACGGTCGGAATCGGCGCCGGCGTTTCGGTGAACCTGGTCAAATCGGTCAACGAGGCTTCGATCGGGACCAACGCGACGGTGAGCGCGCACGGCGTGACGATCGAGGCGCTGATGACCAGCGTGGGCGGCGACACCACCAACACGCTCGACGCGGAGGCGACTTCGGGCGCGGGCAGCAGCAAGGTGGGCCTCGCAGGCTCGCTCGCACTCAATATCGCCGACACCTCCAGCCAGGCGCTCATCAAGAGCGGGGCGAACGTCAACGCGAACGGCGGCGACGTGAACCTGTCATCCGCCGACACGACCAGCACGACGGGCAAGGCCCTGCCGTCGGGCAGCGGCGCCTCCGGCGGCTCGGTGGGGATCGGCGCGTCGGTCGCGGTGAACGTGGTGGCGAACCGCTCCACGGCCGAGGTTCAAGACACGGCAGTCCTCACCGGTTCGCGCGACCTCACGCTGACCGCCAGCGGCCAGTTCGACATGCTCACGCAGACCGAAGCCGGCTCGGCGGGCGGGGTCTCGATCACGCCCTCGGTCGCGATCTCGCTCGCCAACAACAGCACGACGGCGCAGATCGGCAGCGGCGGCACGCTGACGCTGACGGGCGACCTGCTGGTGCAGGCAGACCAGACGACCACCACCAGCACCATCGCCAAGGGTAGCAGCCAGGGCTCCAAGGCGGCGATCGGTGCTGCGGTGGCGGTGGCGCTGGTTGACGACGAGGTCACGGCAACGACTTCGCGCGCGATCGTTGCCAATGGCACGGCGGGATCGGGCATGGGGAACGTGAGCTTCCTCGCGCACGGCGCTTCGGCGAGCAGCACCTCGGCCACGGCGAGCGCGGTCGGGGGCAACACCGACGACAGCGCGGGTACTTCGAAGGAGGATGCTTCGGTCGACGACAAGGTGAAGAAGCAGTCCGACTTCGGCAAGACCACACAGGCCGACAATGGCGTCGGCGACAGCAGCCAGCAGGCCTCGACGGCGGACGCCGCCGACAACAACAAGGCGTCCGCCTCCTCGAGCGAGGGCAAGGTCTCGGTGGCTGCCGCAGTGGCGGTGAACCTGCAGACCTCCAGCGCCACGGCGAAGGTGCCGGACGGCGGCAGCATCAACGCGGCCGGACTGCTCAAGCTCTCCTCGTCGAACAACACCGATGGCAGCGCGGTGAGCGACGGCAGCGCGGTGGGCAGCACGACGACGGTGGGCATCGGCGCGGGCGTGTCGGTCAACCTCGTGAAGTCGGTCAATGAAGCGTCGATCGGCCAGAACGCGACGGTCACCGCCAAGGGCGTGACCTTGGAAGCGCTCATGACGCCGATCGGCAGCGGCGGGAGCGACGTTACCAATACGCTGGACGCGGAAGCCACCTCGGGCGCCGGCAGCAGCAAGGTCGGGCTCGCCGGCTCGCTCGCGCTCAACATCATCGACACTTCCAGCGAAGCGCTCGTGAAGACCGGCGCGAGCGTGAACGCGCTCGGCGGCGATATCAGCCTGAACGCCGTGGATAACAGCAGTACGACGGGCAAGGCCCTGCCGGCCGGCGGCGGGGCGAGCGGCGGCAAGGTGGGGATCGGCGCTTCGGTGACCGTGAACATCGTGGCCAGCCGGTCCATTGCCGAAATCCAGGACACCGCGCAGGTCACGAATCCGGGGGCGGTCAGCCTCACCGCCAGCGGCGTCTACGCGGTCGACTCCGAGGCCGAGGCGGGCGCCGCGGGCGGCGTCGCCATTACGCCAGTGCTGGCGCTCGCGCTGGTAAACAACACCACCAGTGCCTACCTCGGCACCGGCAACGACCTGGTCAGTCCGGGCGCGGTGACCATCACGGCGGACCACACCAGCACCACCACCACCAGCGCCAAGGGCAGCACGCAGGGCGACAAGGCGGCGATCGGCGCGGCGGTCGGGATCGTGCTGCTGAACGATGTGGCGAGCGCGACCACGGACCGCAATATCCTGAGTGCGACCGGCGACATCAACATTTCGGCCCGTGCCAGCTCCGCTTCCACCAACAACGCCACCGCGAGCTCAGTCGGGGGCAAGTCGACCGACGACGCGGGGACCACCGACCCGGCCACGGGCAAGCCCAGCGAGGACTCTACCGTCGACAGCAAGGTCGACAACCAGCTGACCTACGGCAAGACGACGCAGACGAACAACGGTGTCGGCGACGCCGATCAGCAGAGTTCTACGTCCAGCGCGGCGAGCAACAAGCCCTCGGCTAAGTCCGACGAGGGCCAGGTCGCGGTGGCGGCCGCGGTCGCGGTGAACATCGTCAGTGCGAGCGCCACCGCCACCATCGCCGACAACCGAACGGTGACCACTTCCGGCGCGCTCAGCTTGACCGCTACCGGCAACACCGACGGCATCGCCAAGTCCGACGGCACCGTGGCGGGCAATACCCAGAAAGTCGGCATCGGTGCGGCGGTCTCTGTCAACAAGGTCGATTCGCACAACGAGGCCTCGATCGGCAGCGGAGCCACGGTCAGCGCGCACGGCGTGACGCTGGCGGCGACGATGACCAACGTCGGCGGGGACACGACCAATACGCTGGACGCGGAAGCGCAATCCGGCGCCGGCGGCAGCAAGGTCGGCATCGCGGCGTCGCTCTCGCTCAACATCGCCGACACGTCAAGCGAGGCGCTGATCAAGAGCGGAACGGTACCCTCCCCGACGACGGTGAACGCGAACGGCGGCGCCGTCAGCCTGACCTCGGAAGATTTCTCCAGCTACACGGCGAAGGCGACCCCGACGACGACCGGCGGCGCGAGCGGCGGCAGCGTCGGCGTCGGCGCCTCGGTCGCGCTCAACCTGATCAACTCGACCTCGCAGGCGCAAATCGGCAATGCCGGCGTCTCGAACGCCGGCAACCTCACCCTTTCTGCCAGCACCAAGGGCGATTCCGACGCCGAGGCGACAGCCGGCGCGAGCGGCGGCAAGCTCGCCTTCGACGCCGCGGTCGCGGTGACGACGCTGAACCAAACGACCGACGCGTCGATCGAGTCCGGCAGCGACATCAGCGCTTCGGGCAATGTCAGCCTGACATCGACCAGCAGCGGCGCACACACCGCCACCACCACGGGCGTGGCCAAATCCGGCAGCGTCGCGATCGGCGCTTCGGTGGGTGTGATCACCAGCACCAGCAGCACCACGGCGAGCATCGACCGCAACATTTCCGCAGGCGGCACTTTCACCCTGGCCGCCAGTTCGACCCGGTCGTACGACGCGGGCGCCACGGCGACGGCAGGTGGCTCGCAGTCCGACAGCACCTATAGCGATTCCAATA
>CAZPNH010000086.1:0-6726 GCA_964587635.1 uncultured Bordetella sp. | reverse complement strand
TTCCTGCTGCTGGGCGGACGCCTCGGCGACTTCTTCGGCCAGCGGCGCATGTTCCTGCTCGGGCTCACGCTGTTCACGCTGGCGTCGCTGGTGTGCGGGCTGGCGAACTCGCAGTGGCTGCTCATCACCGCGCGCGCCGTACAGGGGCTGGGCGGCGCCGTGGTCTCGGCGATTGCGCTGTCGCTGATCATGAATCTGTTCAGCGAACCGGGCGAGCAGGCGAAGGCGATGGGCTTCTACGGCTTTGTCTGCGCGGCCGGGGGCAGCGTCGGCGTGCTGGTGGGCGGCCTGCTGACGAACGCGTTCAGCTGGCACTGGATCTTCCTCGTCAACCTGCCGATCGGGGCCGTGGTCTACGCGCTCTGCCTCAGGCTGTTGCCGGATGACCGGGGCCAAGCCGGCGCGGGGCGCCTCGACGTGGCCGGCGCGCTTACGGTGACCCTGTCGCTGATGCTTGCCGTGTACGCCATCGTGAACGGCAATGAGGCGGGCTGGACATCGACGCAGACGGTAGGTCTGCTCGCGGGCGCCGCGGTGCTGCTCGCGCTGTTCCTCGGCATCGAGGCCCGGGTGCGCAATCCCCTCATGCCGCTGGGGCTGTTCCGCCTGCGTAGCGTCGCCGTCGCCAACGTCGTCGGCGTGCTGTGGGCCGCCGCCATGTTCGCGTGGTTCTTCATCTCCGCGCTCTACCTGCAGCTGGTACTCGGCTACACCGCGCTGCAGGTGGGGCTCGCGTTCCTGCCGTCCAACCTGATCATGGCGGCCTTTTCGCTCGGCCTGTCTGCGAAAATGGTGATGCGCTTCGGCCTGCGCATGCCGATCGCCGCCGGGCTGCTGCTGGCCGCGGCGGGCCTCGCGCTGTTCGCGTTTTCGCCGGTCAACGGCGGTTTTGTCCTGCACGTGCTGCCGGGCATGACCCTGCTCGGGCTGGGCTGCGGCATGGCGCTCAATCCGGTGCTGCTCGCCGCGATGAGCGACGTGGGCCCGGGCGAATCCGGGCTGGCTTCGGGCGTGGTCAACACGTCTTTCATGATGGGCGGCGCGCTCGGCCTCGCGGTGCTCGCGAGCCTTACCGCCGCCCGCACGAAAATCCTGCTCGGTTCCGGAATCGATCCGCTCGTCGCATTGAACGGCGGCTACCAGGCGGCCTTCGCCGCCGGCGCCGCATTCGCGGCGATAGCGGCCCTGCTGGCAGCAGTGTTGCTTCGCGCCGAGCAGGCGCCCGGAAAGAGTGCGCTCGCGGCTTCCAATGATCCGTAACGGCGCACGGTGGCCGATGCGATACAAAACCACAACAATTCTGTTCGTTACTGTACCAAGTCCCGCAATTTGCCAAGGTAGAATCCACGCCCTCGCGCGTTCGCCCGACAGAAAAATGCCCATGCGTATCAAACAGTTTTTCATTTCTTCGCTTGTCTTGCTGCTGGCTGCCTGCGGCCCGTCCGGCGGCGGCCACGGCGGTTTTCCGCCGCCGCAGGTGTCGGTGATGACCGTCGAGCCGAAGACGCTGCCGGCGAGCTTCGAATACACCGGCCAGACGCTGGGCTCGCGCGAAGTCGAGGTGCGGGCGCGCGTGACCGGAATCCTGCTGACGCGCAATTTCATCGAAGGCGGCCCCGTGACCAAGGGGCAGTCGCTGTTCACCGTCGATCCGGCGCCGTTCATCGCGGTGGCGGTGCGCGCCGAGGCCGACGTGGCGGGCGCGGAAGCCCGCCTCGCGCAGGCGAAGAAAAATGCGGCGCGCCTGAAGCCGCTATACGCCGAGAAAGCGGTGAGCCAGAAGGAATTCGACGACGCGACCTCGGCGGAAGCGATCGCCGACGCCGACCTGAAGTCCGCCAAGGCGCGCCTGACCGAGGCGCAACTCAACCTGCTGTACACGAAGGTGGAATCGCCTGCGACCGGCATCGCCGGCCGCGCGCAGCGCTCGGAAGGCAGCCTGGTGTCCGGGCCGGACGTGCTGCTCACCAGCGTGACGCAGATCGACCCGATCTGGGTGAGCTTCGGCGTCTCGGACAACGACCAGCTGAAACTGAACAGCGAAAGCGAGGCCGGCCGGCTTGAACTGCCGAAGAACGGCCGCTTTGAAGTCACGGTGAAGCTCGCCGACGGCACCGTCTACGGCCAGAGCGGCAAGCTGAATTTCTCCGACGTGCGCGTGTCCGGCGCCACCGGCACCAGCGAGACGCGCGCCGAGATTCCCAATCCCAAGGGCGTGCTGCGCCCCGGCCAGTTCGTGCGCGTGACGCTGAAAGGCGCGCAGCGGCCGAACGCGGTAACGGTGCCGCAGCGCGCGGTGCTGGAAGGCCCGCAGGGAAAGTTCGTCTACATTCTCGACGACAAAAACACCGCGCAGCCGCGCCCGGTGCAGGTCGGCGACTGGGTCGGCGACGACTGGATCATCCAGTCGGGCCTCAAGGCGGGCGACAAGGTGATCGTCGACGGCGTGGCGCGCATTTTCGCGCCGGGTTCGCCGGTGGTGCTGGCCGAGCCGAAGAAGGACGGCGAGCCGAAAAAAGAAGCGGATAAGAAATGATTTCCCGCTTCTTCATCGACCGCCCGATCTTCGCGGCGGTCCTCTCCGTGTTCATCCTGATCGCGGGCCTCGCGTCCATGCGCGTGCTGCCGATCGCCCAGTACCCGGAGATCGCGCCGCCGGTGGTTACCGTGCGCGCCGTGTATCCCGGCGCCTCGGCCGAGGTGCTCGAGCAGACGGTGGCCGCGCCGCTCGAGAACGCCATCACCGGCATCGAGAAGATGATCTACATGAGCTCGACCTCGACCTCGCAGGGCGTGGTCGAGATCCAGGTCACCTTCGACATCGGCGCCAACGTCGACCAGGCCGCGCTCAACGTCAACAACCGCGTCAAGCAGGCCGAGCCGCGCCTGCCGCAGGAAGTGCGCCGCCAGGGCGTGACGGTGGAGAAGGGCTCCTCGGCCTTCCTGCAGGTGCTCGCCTTCTACTCGCCGGACGGCACGCGCGACGACCTGTTCACCAGCAACTACGTGACGCTGAACGTGCTGGACGCGCTCAAGCGCGTGCAGGGCACCACCAACGTGCAGATTTTCGGCGCCAAGGACTACGCCATGCGGATCTGGGTCAAGCCCGACCGCATGACCCAGCTCAAGCTCACCACTTCCGACCTGCTGCGCGCGGTCAACGACCAGAACGCGCAGTTCGCCGCCGGCAAGATCGGCCAGAGCCCCACCGGCGGCCCGCAGGAGCTGGTCTACACCATCACCACCAAGGGGCGCCTCGCCGACCCGCGCGAGTTCGAGAACATCATCATCCGCGCCAACCCGGACGGCTCGACGCTCAAGCTGCGCGACGTGGCGCGCGTCGAACTGGCCTCGCGCGACAACGATTTCATCGGCCGCATCAACGGCAAGTCCGCCACGCTGGTCGGCATCTTCCTGCTGCCCGGCGCCAACGCCCTGGAAGTCGCCGACACGGTGAAGAAGACGATGGCCGGCCTGTCCGAGCGCTTCCCCTCGGGCTTCACCTATTCCATCCCCTACGACACCACGCGCTTCGTCGAGGTGTCGATCCGCGAAGTGGTGTACACGCTCGCCGAGGCGATGCTGCTGGTGACGCTGGTGGTGTTCCTGTTCCTGCAGAACTGGCGCGCCACGCTGATCCCGAGCGTCGCGGTGCCGGTGTCGCTCATCGGCACCTTCGCCGGCCTGTTCCTGCTCGGCTATTCCATCAACACGCTGACCCTGTTCGGCATGGTGCTGGCGATCGGCATCGTGGTGGACGACGCCATCGTGGTGCTGGAGAACGTCGAGCGCATCATGCGCGAAGAGCACCTGCACGCGCGCGACGCGGCGGTCAAGGCGATGCAGGAAGTCACCAGCCCGATCATCGCCATCGTGCTGACGCTGTGCGCGGTGTTCGTGCCGATCGCTTTCCTCGGCGGCCTGACGGGCGAGCTGTACCGCCAGTTCGCGGTGACCATCTCGATCGCCGTGGTGATCTCGGGCATGGTGGCGCTCACGCTCACGCCTTCGCTGTGCGTGGCGATGCTGAAACGCGAGCACAGCAGCAATCCGGGCCGCTTCTTCACCGCCTTCAACCGCTGGTTCGGCCGCGTCACCGGGCATTACTCGGACGGTGTCGCCTGGGTGATCCGGCGCGGGCTGTTCGGCGTGTGCCTGTTCCTCGGCATGGTGGCGATCACGGCCGGCCTCTGGCGCTTCACGCCGGGCAGCCTGGTGCCCGACGAAGACCAGGGGTACTACATTTCCGCGGTGATCCTGCCCGATGGCGCGACCCTGCAGCGCACCGACAAGGTGGTCGCCGAAGTGGTCGAGATCATCAAGTCGAACCCCGCCAACGGCGACGTGATCGCGTTCACCGGCTTCGACTTCCTCGGCGGCGGCTTCCGCAACAACGCCGCCACCATCTTCGTCACGCAGAAGCCCTGGGACGAGCGCAAGGTCACCGCCGCGCAGCTGGTCGGCGAGCTGTTCATGAAGACCGGGCACATCAAGGAGGCGCTGGTGCTGGCCTTCAACCCGCCGCCCATCTTCGGCCTGGGCACCGCGGGCGGCTTCGAGTACTACCTGCAGAACCGGGGCGAGGGCGGCTCCAAGCGCATGGCCGAGGTGCTCGGCAAGTTCCTCGGCGCAGCCAACACCGATCCCAAGCTGGGCGGCGTGCAGACGCTGTGGCGCGCCACCGTGCCGCAGCTCTACGTCGACGTGGACCGCGAGAAGGCCAAGGCGCTGGGCGTGCCCATCACCGACGTGTTCGACACGCTCGCGGCGACGCTCGGCAATTTCTACGTCAACGACTTCAACCGCTTCGGCCGCACCTGGCAGGTGCTCATGTCCGCCGAGCCGGCCTACCGCAAGCGCCCGGAAGCCATCGGCGGCATCTACGTGCGCTCGCAGGAAGGCCCGAGCGCGGGTTCCATGATCCCGCTGTCGGCGCTCGCGGACGTGAAGTACTCGGCGGGCCCGGACTCGCTCGACCGCTTCAACAACCTGCCCGCGGTGAAGCTGTTCGGCCAGGGCGCGCCGGGCATCTCCTCGGGCGAGGCGATCGCGGAGGTCGAGCGCCTGTCGAAGGAAGTGCTGCCGCCGGAGTTCAGCTACGACTGGGGCGGCGCCTCCTTCCAGGAAAAGAAATCCAGCGGCACCTCCGGCATCGCGCTCGGCCTCGCCGCGGTGATGGTGTTCCTGATCCTCGCCGCGCAGTATGAAAAGTGGTCGCTGCCGCTGTCGGTGCTGCTCGCGCTGCCTTTCGGCACCTTCGGCGCGCTGGCCGCCATCTGGATCAAGAACGCCCTGTCGACCCTGTACTACATCGTCACGGGATATTTCCCGGCGCTGCAGGCGCTCATGTCGCCGATCGGGCGGCTGGCCAACGACGTCTACTTCCAGATCGGCCTGGTGACGCTGCTGGGCCTCGCGGCGAAGAACGCGATCCTGATCGTCGAGTACGCGGTGATGAAGCATCACGAGGGCCTGTCGGCCTCGGCCGCAGCGCTGGAGGCGGCGCGGCTGCGCTTCCGGCCCATCCTCATGACCTCGCTCGCTTTCATCCTCGGCGTACTGCCGCTGGCGATCTCGACCGGCGCCGGCGCCGGCGCGCGCCACTCGGTGGGCACGGGCGTGATGGGCGGCATGATCGCGGCCACCTTCCTGGCGATATTCTTCGTGCCGATGTTCTTCAAGATGATCAGCGACCGTCATTTGACCGAAAAGCGCAGCACCGCAGAGATCCGCGGCGAGATCGATCAGCACAAGCGGGGCGAAGCGTGATGGACAAGTTCATAACACGCCTGTTTTTTCTGCTTCTGCTTTCCGGCTGCGCCGTCCAGCCGAAATACGAGCGTCCCGCCGTCGAGCTGCCCGCCGCCTGGAAGGAAAGCGCGCCCGCGGCCGACGGCAACTGGTGGCGCATCTACGCCGATCCGGCGCTGGAAGCGCTGGTCGCGGAAGCGCTCGCGCGCAATACCAACCTGCTGGTCGCCGCGGCGCGCGTGGACGAGGCGCGCTCGCTGCTGAAGCAGGCGGATTCGGCGTTCTACCCGACCGTGGACGCGAACCTCGGCCGCGCCAATACGCTGTCTTCGGCCGCGTCCGGGCTGCTGCCGCCCGGGTTTCCGCGCGAACTCAATAATTACCAGGCGACGCTCAACGTGTCCTACGAGGTGGACCTATGGGGGCGGCTGCGCGCCACCTCGCAGGCGGCCAGGGCCGATCTGCTCGCCAACGAGGCGGCGCGCGACACGGTCAGGATCACGCTCGTCAGCGACGTGGCGAAGGCCTACTTCGCGCTGCGCTCGCTCGATTCGCAGGTGGCGGCGACGCGCCGCACGCTCGGCCTGCGCGAAGAAGGGCTGAAGCTGCAGCAGCGGCGCTTCGACGGCGGCGTGATATCCGAATTCGACTACCGGCAGCTGGAAGCCGAGGTAGCGGCGGCGCGCGCGCAATTGCCGCCGCTCGAGCGCGACCGCGAGATCCAGGAGGCGGCGCTGGCGGTGCTGCTGGGCCGCAGCCCGAAGGAAATCATGGACGGCGCCGTATCTCGCGCGATGGACAACGATCCCACGCAGCTGCCGGCGGCGGTGCCCTCGGGCCTGCCGTCCGAACTGCTGCTGCGGCGCCCGGACCTGGTGGAAGCGGAGCAGCGGCTGATCGCCGCGAACGCGCGCGTTGCGGTGGCGCGCACGCAGATGTTCCCCTCCATCCAGCTCACCGGCTATCTCGGCAGCG
>CAZPNH010000085.1:0-6750 GCA_964587635.1 uncultured Bordetella sp. | reverse complement strand
GGGCGCGCGGCGCTCGCGGGCTACAAGGGCCTGGCGGTCTGCGGCGGCTTCTCCTACGGCGACGTGCTGGGCGGCGGGCAGGGCTGGGCGAAATCCATCCTGTTCAACGCGCGCGCGCGCGCGGAATTCGAGGCCTTCTTCGCGCGCGGCGACAGTTTCGCGCTCGGTTCCTGCAACGGCTGCCAGATGATGGCGGCGCTGAAGGAGATCATCCCGGGCGCGCGGCACTGGCCGGTGTTCGGCGGCAACCGCTCGGCGCAGTTCGAGGCGCGCTTCGCCATGGTCGAGGTGGTCGAGAGCCCATCCATTCTGCTGCGCGGCATGGCCGGCAGCCGCATGCCGATCGCCACCGCGCATGGCGAAGGTTTTGCCTTTTTTGAAAATGATGTTGATTTCGATAAGGCGAATGTGGCGCTGAGATTCGTCGATCATTACGGAAAGATCGCCGAAAAACATCCGTTCAATCCGAACGGCTCACCGGCCGGCATCACCGGGCTGACGACGCCCGACGGCCGCTTCACCGTCGTCATGCCGCATCCGGAACGCGTGTTTCGGTCGGTGCAGATGTCTTGGTCGCCGGACAACGCGGGAGAGGATTCGCCTTGGATGCGCATGTTCCACAACGCAAGAACATGGGTCGGCTGATCCTGCTGGCCCTGGTTTGCGCATGCGGCCTGCAGGCCCAGGCGCAGACCTATCCGTCAAAACCGGTTCATCTGGTGGTCGGTTTCCCGCCCGGCGGCGCCAACGACATCCTCGCGCGGCTCATCGGCGCGCGCATGCAGGAAGCCTGGGGCCAGAGCGTGATCGTCGACAACCGGCCCGGCGCCAACGCCATCATCGGCACCGAACTGGTGGCGAAGAGCGCGCCCGACGGCTACACGCTGCTGGTCGGCGCGAGCGGCGCGATGGCCTTCAATCCGGGCCTGTACGACAAGCTGCCCTACGACCCGGTGCGCGATTTCGCGCCGGTCACCATGCTGGGCTCGTTTCCGCTGGTGCTGGCGGTGACGCCGTCGCTGCCGGCGCAGTCGGTGAAGGAATTGATCGCGCTGGCGAAGAAATCGCCCGGCCAGCTCAACTACGGCGCGGGTTCGACGCCGTTCCAGCTTGCCGCCGAGCTGTTCCGCTTCCAGGCGGACGTGCGCATCGGGCACATCCCCTACAAGGGCAGCGCCGCCACCGTGACCGCGGTGATGGCGAACGAGGTGCAGCTCACCTTCGTGGACGCGCCGCCCGCGATGGCGCAGATCAAGTCCGGCCGCATCCGCGCGCTCGCCGTAACCTCGCGCACCCGCGCGGCCGTGCTGCCCGACGTGCCGACCATGATCGAGGCCGGCCTCGGCAGCTACGACGTGGTGCTCTGGACCAGCCTGTTCGCGCCGGCCGGCACGCCCAAGCCGATCCTCGACGCGGTGCACGCCCAGGCCCTCAGGGCGCTGCAGGCGGCCGAGGTGCGCGAGCGCATGGCCGGTCTCGGGATAGACGCCGTCGGCAACACGCCCGAGCAGCTCGGTGCGATACTGCGGGCCGACCTCGAAAAATGGACCGCCGTGGCGAAAAGCGCCGGCGTGAAAGCCGAATGAGATATCTTCTGGCCCTGACCTTTTTCTTCTCCGCCGCCGTGCACGCCGACTGCCCGCCGCTCCTCGATACCGCCCTGCCGACGCTGTCGGACGACAAGCCGGAATCCATCTGCCAGTACAGGGGCAAGGTGCTGCTGGTCGTGAATACGGCCAGCCAATGCGGCTACACCCCGCAATACGAAGGCCTGGAAAAGCTCTACGAGAAATACAAAGGCAAGGGGCTGGTGGTGCTCGGTTTTCCTTCCAACGACTTCGGCGGGCAGGAACCGGGCTCCGACAAGGAGATCGCGAAATTCTGCGAAGCCAACTACGGCGTGTCGTTCCCGATGTTCACCAAGACCAGCGTGGCCAGGGGCGCGGTGAACCCGTTCTACGAGAAACTCGCCAAGGCCACGGGCACGCGCCCGGGCTGGAACTTCCACAAGTACCTCGTGGACCGGCGCGGCGCCCGGGCGGCGTCCTTCGAAACCGCCGTCGAGCCGGACGATCCGAAACTGGTGAAGGAAATCGAACGCCTGCTGGCAGAAAAGGGAGAAAGTAAATGAGCATCATCCGTCACGAGCCTGGCCCGATCCTGAGCCTGGCCGTCGAGCACGGCAATACCGTCTACCTGGCGGGCGTCGTCGCCAAGAACGTGAAGGCCGACATCAAGGGCCAGACCGAGGAAGTGCTGGCCGAGATTGACCGGCTGCTCGCCAAGGCGGGCAGCGGCAAGTCGAAGGTCCTGTCGGCGACCATCTGGGTCACCGACATCCGCAACCGCGCGCCGATGAACGAAGTCTGGCAGAAGTGGGTGGATCCGAAGAACATGCCGGTGCGCGCCTGCGTCGAAGCCAAGCTCGCCGACCCCGCCGGCCTGGTCGAAATCATGGTGATCGCCGCGAAGGACTAGAGGTCGGGTTCACCGATCAGAGGTCGACCTTATATCGTTCGACCATCTGTTCCTGCGTCTCGGCGGGCGCCTGGATGCCGGTCTGGTCGTTGATCATCTGTCCCATCGTCGGCAGCACCGCGCGATCCACCTGGCTGCCCGCGTCCCAGAGCTTCGAGCGCATCAGCGCTTTCGCGCAATGCAGGTAGACGTCCTCGACTTTCACCTCGATCACCAGTTTCGGCGCGCGCTTTTCATTCGCGCATGCAGCCAGCAATGCCTGCTCGTCGCAGAGGCGCGCCCGTCCGTTTACCCGCAGCGTTTCGTCCACGCCGGGAATCAGGAACAGCAGGCCGAGGCGGCCGGTGCCGAGGATGTTCTCCAGCGTGTCGAGGCGGTTGTTGCCCGGTGAGTCGGGGATCAGCAGCGTCGCGCTGTCCGGCGCCTTGACGAAGCCCGGATCGCCGCCGCGCGGCGAGGCGTCGTAGCGGTTCCCGCCGCTGCCGCTCGCGAGAACCACGAACGGCGACAGTTCGATGAAGCGCAGGCAGTGCCTGTCGAGATGGTCGAGCTGCTTCCGGACCGCCCGCTCTTTTGCCGGCGGGTAGAGGGCGCGCAGCGCTTCCTTGTTTTCGATCATGCCCGCTCCCATGGCGCCACGGGGCCGGGAACGATCCTGAACTGCGGATGGGGCTCGGGGGACGCGAGCTTGCGCCACTGACGGTAGCGGGAGGGACTGCGGACGCGCAGCTTGCGCAGCAGGTGCCGCCATTCATGGGCGAGCTGTCCGGATGTCGCCTGGATGCGGGCGCGCGAACGGGCGGCGCCCACTTTGCCCGCATCGAAGGAGTAGCCGCGGTGCTTCGACTCCATGTGGACTCCCGCGAGGTAGGCATTGATGGCCGAGCGCGGCGTGGCGTGCGCTCTGAACCGTTCGAGCTGCGGATGGTGGCGGTAGCCCCTGGTGCGCCCGCGCAGCACCGCCTGCGCCAGCAGCGCCTCGCGCCACAGCGCGACCAGGCCCTGCGGATCGAGATATTTGGGGTGCAAGGTCCAGAGGCGCATGGGGCATGTTTATACCTCAGCTGCGCCATATATAAGTGCCGCGGAAGTTCAGCCGGCACCAAATGGATGCGCCGATGGCGGAATTTTGTGCTATTTCCGGGCATGGACTTTGCGTAGAAAGTTCCCAAACCGCCTCGGAGGCTGCGATGCCCAAATTCTTCCGTTCCCTGTTCGGCCAGGTCGTGCTGGCCCTCGTCATCGGCGTCGTGCTGGGCTTCCTCTGGCCCGAAACGGCCGTCGCGCTCAAGCCGCTGGGCGACGGCTTCATCAAGCTGATCAAGATGCTGGTGCCGCTGATCGTGTTCTGCGTCATCGTGCACGGCATCGCCGGCGCCGGCGACCTGAAGCGCGTCGGCCGCGTCGGCGTGAAGGCGCTGATCTACTTCGAGGTGCTGACGACGATCGCGCTCGGGCTGGGCCTCCTGCTCGCGTTCGTATTCCAGCCCGGCGTCGGCATGAACGTGGACGTGAAGGCGCTCGATCCCAAGGCGATGAGCGCCTACGCGGAAACCGCGAGCAAGCTCTCGGGCGGCGGCTTCTCCGATTTTTTCCTCAAACTGATTCCGAACACCGCGGTCAGCGCCTTCGCCACCGGCGACGTGCTGCAGGTGCTGCTGTTCTCGGTGCTGTTCGGCTGCACCCTGGCGCTGATGGGCGAAAAAGCCGCGAAAGTCACCGCCCTGATCGAGGAACTCTCGGGCATCCTGTTCAAGGCCATGGGCGTCATCATCAAGCTCGCGCCGCTGGGCGTGCTCGGCGCCATCGCCTTCACCGTCGGCAAGTACGGCATCGGCTCCCTGAAGCAGCTGGGCATGCTGGTGGTGCTGTACTACGGGGCCGTCGCCGTGTTCGTGGCCGTCGTGCTGGGCGGCGTCATGCGCCTGGCGGGCTTCAGCCTGTTCAAGCTGCTGCGCTACCTGAAGGAAGAGTTGATGATCGTTTTCGCCACCACCTCGTCCGACAGCGTGCTGCCGCAGATCATGGCCAAGCTGAAATTCATGGGCATCCGCGATTCGACGGTGGGCCTGGTGATTCCCACCGGCTACTCGTTCAATCTCGACGCGTTCTCGATCTATATCACGCTGGCGGCGGTGTTCATCGCGCAGGCCACCAACACGCCGATCACCATGGCCGACCTGCTGACCATCCTGGCGATCTCGCTGGTGACCTCGAAGGGCGCGCACGGCGTGCCGGGCTCGGCCATCGTGGTGCTGGCCGCCACGCTGCAGGCGATTCCCGCCATTCCCGCCATCGGCCTTGTCATGGTGCTGTCGGTCGACTGGTTCATGGGCATCGCCCGGGCGCTGGGCAACCTGATCGGCAACTGCGTCGCCACCGTGGTGATCGCCGCCTGGGAGGGCGACATCGACCGCAAGCGCGCACATGCCATCCTGGACGATCCGCGGTCCGCGGAGGCGGCTGAGGAAGGCCTGCTGAAAGGGGAGATCACGGCAGCGGGCGCGTGAACTAGCTGTCGTAGTGCGCGAAAGCCCTGTACGCCTTCCCCTCGGGATTGAAGAACAGCACTTCGGTCGCGAGCTTGCCCAGCACCGCCTTGTGGTAAATGCTGACGCTGTTCACGCAGACGAACACCTGGATCAGCTCGAAACGCAAATCTGGGATGCGCTCCAGCGCCGTGCGCCAGTACGCACGCACCCGCGCTTTCCCTTTCAGTGTTCCGGAAGACTCCCCGGTAAACGCGGCAATGAACGAGCTGCTCATCTCGAAGTCATCGGCGTAGTGGGATAGAACCCGCTCCAGATCGTGGGCGTTCCAGGAATCCACCCACTCCTTCGCGAAATGCGTCGCCCAGTCCCTGGTGATCACGGGTAGGGCCTGCCGTCTTTGTGGACGAATTTCCACTTGCCATCCACGAGCGCCGCTTTGAGATCGTCGTCCGGGTAGCTGCCTTCATCGCCCGGCGTACGGTCGCCGACCTCGAGATATACGACTTCCTCTCCGGTTTCGTTGATCAGGCGATGCCCGTTGCCCGTGCCGGCCTTGAAGCCCGCGCACATGCCCGGCGAAAGCCGGGTCTTTCCTTCATCGGTATGCAGCGTGGGATGCCCTTGCAGGATGTAGACGAACTCGTCCTGCTTCGAGTGCGCATGACGCAGGGCCGAAGCCGCGTTCGGCGCAAGCTTGGTCAGGTTCACGCCAAAGTTGGCCAGGCCGAACAGGTCGCCCAGCGCGTGCTTCTGCCTTCCCGCCATGCGGGAAGCGAAAGGCTCCGGATAGTTCGAGGGCTTGGCCCGCGCCGGCGCTTGCGCGGCAATCGTGGCGACCGGATAGGCGGAAACAGTCATGCAGGCCTCGCTCAGCCGTCGGCGACGCAATCGGCCTCGATTTCCACCAGCCAATCGGGGTGGATCAGGCCTTTTACTTCCACGAAGGTGCTGGCGGGCCTGATGGCGGAAAACACCTCGCCGTGGGCGCGCGCCGCTTCTTCCCAGCGGGAAATGTCGGTGAGCATGACGCGGGTGCGGACGACGCTCTGGAGCCCGAGGCCGGCGCCGGCGATCGCCTGGGAAATAATCTCCAGGCAACGTTTCGTCTGGCCGTAGACATCGCCGGGCGCCGCGACGCCGCCGTCCGGCGCGACGGGAGCCGTGCCCGCGACCGCAACGAACGGCCCGATCCTTACCGCTCTGGAAAATCCGATCTTGGGTTCAAAGGGCGAACCGGAGGATATGAGTTTGCGCATGGCGTCCCCTGTTGCCCGCCATGAGGCGGGCGTGAAATGAGGCGGAATAGTAACCGCCGGTTTGTAACCGCTTTATTTCATCCAAAGAGGTTGAGCACTCCGTCGAGGCCCGAATAATTCAAGGCGTAGGTGGCCTTGGCGCGCACGACGGGCTTGGCGTGATAAGCGATGGAGGTGCCGGCTTCGGCCATCATTTTCAGGTCGTTGGCGCCGTCGCCGATGGCGACGGTCTGCTCGCGCGTTGCGCCGAGGCGCTGGGCCATCTGCCGGAACTTGGCGGCCTTGGCGCCGGCGTCGACGATGGTGCCGAGCACGCGGCCGCTGAGCCTGCCGTTGTCGATCTCCAGCACGTTGGAGAGGGTTTCGTCTAGGCCGAGGCGTTCCTTGAGGCGCTCGGTGAAGAAGGTGAAGCCGCCGGAGACCAGCAGCAGCTTGACGCCGTGGTGCTTGCACTGCGCGACGAGCTGCTTCGCGCCGGGGGAGAGGCGCAGTTTTTCGTCGTAGACGTCCTGCAGCACCTCTTC
>CAZPNH010000084.1:0-6799 GCA_964587635.1 uncultured Bordetella sp. | reverse complement strand
CGCGCTGTCCAAGGAGCCGGGCGCCAACCTGTTCCTCGTGCCGGTGCAGGACATCCGCATCGGCGGCCGCCAGTCCAACGCGCAGTACCAGTTCACGCTGCTCGCCGACCAGCTCGACGACCTGCGCATCTGGGAGCCGCGCGTGCGCGCCGCGCTCTCGCAGCTGCCCGAGCTGGTGGACGTGAACTCCGACCGCCAGGACAAGGGCCTGCAGACCTCGCTCGTCATCGACCGCGACACCGCCTCGAAATTCGGCATCACGCCGGGCGCGATCGACGCCACCCTGAACGACGTGTTCGGCCAGCGCCTGGTGTCGACGATCTACAACCCGCTCAACCAGTACCGCGTGGTGATGGAGGCGGCGCCGCAGTACTGGCAGAACCCGGAGGCGCTCAAGAGCGTCTACGTCACCGGCAACACCGCCCCCATTTCCACCAGCGTCAACGCCGCCGTCAACAGCGCCGCCGCCCCGGGCACCGCCGCCGCCATCCCCACGATCGCCGCGGCGAGCAGCGTGCAGGTGCCGCTGTCGGCCTTCAGCCGCTACGAGACCACCAACACGCCGCTGTCCATCGCGCACCAGGGCCAGTTCCCCGCGGCGACCATCTCGTTCAACCTGCCGCCCGACGTGTCGCTCTCAGCGGCGACCGACGCGGTGAACGCGGCGCTCGACCGCCTGGCGGTGCCGACCAGCATCCATGGCACCTTCCAGGGCACCGCGCGCGCCTTCCAGGCCTCGCTCGACAGCCAGCCGCTGCTGATCCTCGCGGCGCTCATCGCGGTGTACCTCGTGCTCGGCATCCTCTACGAGAGCATCGTGCACCCGGTGACCATCCTCTCCACGCTGCCCTCCGCGGGCGTGGGCGCGATCCTCGCGCTCATCATTTTCGGCTCGGAGCTGGACATCATCTCGCTCATCGGCGTGATCCTGCTGATCGGCATCGTGAAGAAGAACGCCATCATGATGATCGACTTCGCCATCGACGCGCAGCGCCAGCGCGGCCTCACGCCGGAGAAGGCGATCTTCGAGGCCTGCCTGATCCGCTTCCGGCCGATTATGATGACCACCATGGCGGCGCTGCTGTCGGCGGTGCCGCTGGCGATCGGCTTCGGCGAGGGGGCCGAGCTGCGCCGGCCGCTCGGCATCGCCATCGTCGGCGGCCTCATCGTGAGCCAGATGCTGACGCTGTTTTCCACGCCCGTGATCTACCTCTACCTGGAATCGTTCGGGCACTGGCTGGCGCATTTCCGGGGTAAAAAGGCGCTGCAACTGAGAACATCATGAACCGCTCCCCGCTTCTGCTTCTGCTCCAGCTCCCGTTCCTGCTGCTCGCGGGCTGCACCGTCGGCCCGGATTACGTGCGCCCGAAGGTCGAGGTGCCCGCCGCCTACAAGGAGGACGCGGACTGGAAGCCGGCCGAGCCGCGCGACGCCGCGGTGCGCGGCAACTGGTGGGAGGCCTTCGGCGATCCGCAGCTGAACGCGCTCGTCGCGCAGGTGGACCTCTCCAACCAGACCATCGCCGCGGCCGAGGCGCAGGTGCGCATTTCCGCCGCGCTCGCCGACCAGTCGCGCGCCCAGTGGTGGCCGACCATCACCGGTTCGGTGTCCAGGACGGAATCCAAGCCTTCCTCCACCACCGGGCCGGTGGTCGGCAATCCGACCTCGAAGCGCATCATCGATTCGCTGCCGCTCAGCGCCTCCTGGGAGGCGGACGTCTGGGGCCGCATCCGCCGCCTGGTGGAGTCGGGCGACGCCACCACCAAGGCGAGCGCGGGCGACCTGCTGGCCGCGCGCCTCTCGGCGCAGGCGGCGCTCGCGCAGAGCTACTTCCAGCTGCGCACGCTCGACGCGCAGAAAAAGCTGGCGGACGACACCGTCGCGGCCCTCGAGAAATCCCTGCAGCTGACGCGCAACCGCTACGCCGCCGGCGTCGCCGCGCAGGCCGACGTGGTCGCCGCCCAGGCGCAGCTGCTGTCCGCGCGCGCGCAGCAGATCGACCTCGGCGCGCAGCGCGCGCCGCTCGAGCACGCCATCGCGGTGCTGATCGGCAAGCCGGCGCCGTCCTTCACGCTCGCCTATGCGCCGCTGACGGCCCAGCCGCCGCCGGTGCCCGCCACGGGCATTCCCGCCGACCTGCTCGAACGCCGGCCGGACGTCGCCGCGGCCGAGCGCCGCGTCGAGTCGGCCAACGCGCAGATCGGCGTCGCCAAGGCCGCGTTCTTCCCGACCGCCACGCTGGGCGCCACCTACGGCTACCAGACCGCGACGCCGGCGCTCTGGCTCACCAAGCCGAGCCTGTTCTGGTCCGTCGGCCCGGCGCTCGCCTTCACGCTGTTCGACGGCGGCCGCCGCGACGCGGTGTCGGCGCAGGCGGTCGCCACCTACGACCAGACGGTCGCCAACTACCGCGGCACCGTGCTGCAGGCCTTCGCCGACGTCGAGGACAACCTCGCGGCGCTGCGCATCCTCGAGCAGGAGGCCGCGGTCCAGGCGGAGGCGGTGAAGGCCGCCAACCAGTCGCTCGATCTCACGCTCAACCAGTACAAGGCGGGCGTCGTCACCTACCTGCAGGTGGTCGTCGCCGCGACCGCCGCGTTCGCCGCGCAGCAGTCGGAGGCGGGGATCCTCGGCCGGCGCATGGCCGCGAGCGTGCTGCTGGTGAAGGCGCTGGGCGGCGGCTGGCAGCCGAACCGGCAATGAACGCGACATCGGCCGTCCTGCTGGCCGCCGCCGCGGTGCTCGCCGCGTATCTCGTCTTCATCTACAACAACCTGGTGACGGTGAAAAACAACGTCGCCCGGGCCTGGGCGAACATCGACGTGCTGCTCAAGCAGCGCCACGATGAAATTCCGAAGCTGGTGGAAGTCTGCCGGCAGTACATGCGGCACGAGGAGGAGACCCTGGCGCGCGTGACCGAGGCGCGCTCGCGCGTGGCGGCGGCGCGGGAAGGCCGCGACATCGGCGCCCTGGGGCCGGCCGAAGCGGCGCTGCGCGGGGGCGTCGCCAAAGTGTTCGCCGTCGCCGAAGGGTACCCGGACCTCAAGGCGAACCAGAATTTCATGCAGCTGCAGAGCCGCATCACCGGCCTGGAAAACGCCATCGCCGACCGGCGCGAGTTCTACAACGACAGCGTCAACATCAACAACATCCGCATCCAGCAGTTTCCCGATTCCGCCGTCGCGGGCGCGTTCGGCTTCCGGGAGGCGCGCATGCTGGACTTCGAGGCGCGGGAAATCGCCGACGTCGACGTGAAGGCGCTGTTCGGCTCGAAGGCCGGCGCCGGATAGTCCTTACCGGTGGAAGGCGAGGGCGGCGAGGGCCGCGACGCCGAGCAGGAAGCAGGACAGGTGGATCCCCGCCCAGATGGTCATGTCCCTCGCCAGCCGCGCCCTGCTTTCCCCGCTGATGACGAACGGCCGCCCGTCGGCGGGCCTGGAGACGATGTTCTGCGGCTGCGGCGGATTGGCGGCGAGCTCGGCCTCGACCTCGCGCCGCGCCTGGAGGCGCACCTGCTCCCAGGCCTGCTCGCTGAACCCGCCGCCCGGACTGCCGGCTTCGCCCGGGGCGAAGCGCCGGATGAGCGCGGGCATGTCCTTCTTCCATTCGGCGATGCGCTCGCCGACCCCGAACTCGACGTCGTTTTCGGTGACCGTCGAACTCGTCGTGGCGAAGCTGCCGAGCACGAAGAGCGGGTCGCCGGCAAGGATGAGCCGCTCGGTGTAGTAGAAATTTCCCTCGCGCCAACTCCTCACGCGTACCGGAACGAGCTTTGCGCCGACGGGATCGACGACGCACTCTCCGCTGCCGTCGTTCACCATGAAGGACCATTCGCTGGTGTCGCGATCCTGCGTGGACGCCGCGCGGTCCCCGTCTTTGCGTTCCACCACCTCGTAGCTGTACCAGCAGCAGGCAAGCCGCGAGATCGGGCTTTGCAGGGGCTTGCCCGGAAATGCCTTCGCCCGCCCCTCGATTCGCGCGTAGCCCTGCGGCGCCGAGGCGATCCTCGACGGCGGGTAATCCTCCAGCGCCTGCAGCCGGCGATAGCTCACGGCCCAGCCCCAGAGGGCCGCGCCGAGGAACGCCAGCGCCGGCGCCGCCATCAGCCACAAGGGAAAGGATTCGACCGGGCGCAGCATCAGCAGCACGGTCAGCGCGATCGCGGCGGCCAGGGCGGCCATGACCGGACCCTGGAACTCGTCGCCCGCCATGGCGAGGAAGCTGAACCAGCCCACGCGCGGTCCTTCCGTGAAATCCTGATCGACGGTCTTCATCGCGGCAATCGTAAAGCTTTTGGTGCCTCGCCATCGAATACCTGCGCCATCGCACGGCGCAACGCCACGCCGGATCGATTCGCATTCGCAGCCCGATACTGAAAGTCTGCTGACGATGCACTGACAATCCTCACGTTACAGAGTTGCAACATCTTCGCTCCGTCAATTGCGATAGCCTCGCGACCGTCAAGAAAAACAAGAGTTTGATCTATGCGCAAACCGATCGTCGCAGCCATCTTCCTGTTTGCCGTCCTGTCCGCCGCATTCGCGGCTCCCCGCAGCCTGTTGCCGGAGGAGGGCCAGGTGGAATTCGCGGTCAAGGAGATGGGGGTCCCGGTGCCTGGCAGATTCAAGCGTTTCGAAGCGGCCATCGACATAGACCCGGCCAGACCGGAGAAGTCGAGCGCCACTATCCGCATCGAGATCGCATCCCTGACCACGGGAAACGACGAGGCGGATGCCATTGCCGTGGGTACGGACTGGCTGGACAAGGCGCGCGCGCCCTACGCGCTGTTCAAGAGCGCCTCGATACGGGAACTCGCGAAAGGGCGCTACGAAACCAGAGGCACGCTCAGCATTCGCAACAAGGAACGCGACATCGTCATTCAATTCAACGCCGTCGAGCAGGCCGCAGGCAAAACCCTAATCACCAGCGAATTCACCATCAAACGGTCCGAATTCGGCATCGGCGGAGGCGAATGGAACCAGGGCGGCGTGGTGGCCGAGGAGATCCCCGTCAAAGTCCGCTTCGCGCTGAGTCCGCCCGCGGCAAAGGCGGGCCTGACGGCTTCGCGCTGACCGGTGAGCGCGACCTCCTTGTCCGACGCCATCGTCCGCGTGGAAGCCCTGCAGCTGCATTTCGACGCAGGCAAGATCAAGGCCCTTGACGGAATCGACATCGCGTTCGGCGACGGCGAGTTCGTCGCGCTCGTGGGGCCGAGCGGATGCGGAAAATCGAGCCTGCTGAACGTCATCGGCACGCTCGACTCGCCGACCGCAGGCCAGGTCTGGTTCCGCTCCCGCGCCTATGCGGCCATCGGCGACCCGTCGCTCTTCCGCAGGCGGCACGTCGGCTTCATTTTCCAGTCGTTTCATCTCATCCCGACGCTGTCCGCGCTCGATAACGTCGTTGTCGCCACCATCGGCACGCCAGGGGCTGCAATCGACCACCAGGAGAAGGCGAGGGAACTCCTGTCGCGGCTCGGGCTGCGGCACAGGATGGACGACTTTCCGAACACCCTGTCCGGAGGAGAGCGCCAGCGCGTCGCCATCGCCCGCTCGTTGATCAATGCGCCGGACGTCATTCTCGCGGACGAGCCGACCGGCAGCCTGGACAGCGCCAACGCGGCCGAGGTTCTGGACCTGATCGCGGAGATCAGGAGGGAAAAAAAGCTTACGGTGATTATCGCGACCCACGACGCGGGCGTGTCCTCCCGCGCGGACCGGATCGCCCACATGCGCGACGGGAAGCTGGACCGGCGCGGCGGGGCATCGGCGTGACGCTGACCGGGTTTGCGCTGAGCAATATCTACCGCCGGCCGGCGAGAACCGTGCTGACGGTGTTCGCCATCGCCCTGGGGATCGCCGCGGTGGTGGCGCTCACCAGCATCGCTTGGGGATTCGAAGCCAGCTGGCAGAAAGCCAACGACGTGCGGGGCACGGACCTGATCGTGACGCGCGCCAGCAGTGAAAATACCTTGCCCTCGCCGTTTCTGGAGGCGGGCCCCCGGCAGCTTCTCAAGGGTTTTCCGCACGTCCAGGAAGCGGTCGGGCTGCTGAGCGAACTTCTCAGCGTCAGCGACAACGCGCCGCCCATGTTCGTTTTCGGGTGGACGTACCGCAGCTATCTCTGGGACCACCTCAAGCTCCTCGACGGACGCTGGCCCGACAGCGACGCCGAACCGGCCATCGTCATCGGTTCGATGGCCGCCGTCCTGCTGCGCAAGAAGACGGGCGACACGATCGAGATGGAAGGCCGCGTGATGCGGATCACCGGAATTTTCCAGAGCCCCGCGCTGGTCGAGAACGGCGCGCTGCTGATGACACTTACCCAGGCGCAGCAGATCACCGACAAGCCGGGCAAGGTCAACGTCCTGAACATCAAGCTCGACGGCCACGCCGCGGAGGCCGACATCGAGAATCTGCAGGCGCGGGTCGCCGCGACGATGCCGGGATTCGTCGCCATTACCTCCAGCGAACTCGTGAGGAAGAACGCGGTGGTGCGCATTTCCAAGGCCATGAGCAACGCCACCACCCTGATCGCGGGCCTCGTCGGCGCCCTGATCGTGTTCAACACCATGCTGATGAGCATCAACGAGCGAACCAGGGAAATCGGCATCCTGCTGGCGCTCGGCTGGCAGCGGCGCGGCATCGTGCGCCTGGTGTGCAGCGAATCCGTGATCCTCACCCTGCTGGGCGGCGCGGCCGGCATCCTGCTGGGCATATCTCTCACCTGGGGCCTGGAGCAGCTGGATTTCATGCGCGGCAAGATCGACGCCGTGCTTTCGGGCCCGTTCCTGATCGGG
>CAZPNH010000083.1:0-6821 GCA_964587635.1 uncultured Bordetella sp. | reverse complement strand
TCCGCCAGCGAGAAAGGCTGCTACGAAACGGCAGACGCGGCCTACGCGCACCTGTTCGCGCAGGCGCTCGAGCGCCTCGGCGGCGCGCGGGTCGACATCGATTACGCGCCGTTCCAGGCGGTGCAGGAGTTGCTCTACAACGGGCCCTGGCTCGCCGAACGCAGCGCGCAGCTGCAGCAGTTCATGGAGCGGCACGCGGACGACATGCATCCGGTGACGCGCGAGGTGATCGCCGGCGGCGCGCGCTTCACCGCGATAGACACGTTCCGGGCGCAATACCGCCTCGCCGCGCTGCGCCGCGAAGCGGAAGCGATCTGGGGCGCGGCGGACGTCCTGGTGGTGCCGGGCGCGCCGACGATCTACCGGCGCGACCAGGTCAGGGCGGACCCGATCGCGCTGAACGCGCGCCTTGGCCTGTACACCAACTTCGTCAACCTGCTCGACCTGGCGGCGATCACGGTGCCGGCCGGCTTCCGGCCCGACGGCCTGCCCTTCGGCATCACGCTGATCGGTCCCGCGTTCAGCGACCGTGCGCTGGCGGCGCTGGGCGCGCGCTTCCTTGGCGAAGCCCCGATCCCGGCGCCTGCGACGACGGTGCGCGTGGCGGTGGTGGGGGCGCACATGTCCGGCATGGCGCTCAACGGCCAGCTCACCGAGCGGTCGGCCCGCCTGGTGAGAAAGGCGAAGACGAGCGCGCAGTACCGGCTCTACGACCTGGCCGATGGCCGGCCGGGATTGGTGAGGGAAAAAAGCGGGGGCGGGCATGGCGCTTGCATCGAGGTCGAGGTGTGGGACATGCCGCTGGCCGGTTTCGGCTCCTTCGTCGCGCAGATCCCGCCGCCGCTCGGCATCGGCACGCTCGAGCTGGAAGACGGCGAGCGCGTGAAGGGATTCGTCTGCGAGGCCTACGCCGTCGCGGGAAAGCAGGACATCACCGCCTCGGGCGGCTGGCGCAACTACCTGAAATCGAAGTGAACCTGACTAGGAGATTCCCATGAAACGCCGAGACTTCATCGCCCGTTCCACCGCCGCCGCGGGCTCGCTGCTGCTGCCGCTGGATGTCCTCGCGCAGGGCGACCGGCGCAAGGAGCTGCTCATCGTCGCCAACGAATTCGGGCCGAACTCCATGGACATCCACACGGTGGGCGCCAACCGCCCGTCCTACGGCGTGTCCTGGCTGTGCTACGACCGCCTCATGACCTTCGGCAAGAAGAAGGGTCCCGGCGGCGTCACCATGTACGACTTCACCAAGCTGGAACCCGAACTGGCCGAGAGCTGGGTCATCGCGCCCGACGGCATGTCGGTGACCTTCAAACTGAGAAAGAACGCCAAATTCCACGACGGCACGCCCGTCACCGCGAAGGACGTCAAGTGGTCCTTCGACCGCGCGGTCACGGTGGGCGGCTTCCCGACCTTCCAGATGAAGGCGGGTTCGCTGGAGGATCCCAAGCAGTTCACCGCGGTGGACGATTACACCTTCAAGGTGGACTTCCTGCGCAAGGACAAGCTGACCATGATGGACATGGCGGTACCGGTGCCCTGCGTCTTCAATTCCGAGGAAGTGAAGAAGCACGCCACCAAGGAAGATCCCTGGGCGCTGGCCTGGACCAAGGCCAACGTCGCCGGCGGCGGCGCCTACAAGCTGGAGTCCTGGAAGCCGGGCCAGGAAATCATCTACGTGCGCTTTGAGGACTGGAAGAGCGGCAAGCTGCCCAGGATCAAGCGCGTCGTGCAGCGCGAAATCCCGTCGCCCGGCAACCGCCGCGCGCTCATGGAAAAGGGCGACATCGACGTCACCTACGAGATGCCGCCCAAGGATTTCTCCGAGTGGGCGCAGGAGAAGGGCAACATCCAGGTGTTCAGCACGCCGATCGAGAACGCGCTCTGGTACGTCGGCATGAACGTCACCAAGCCGCCGTTCAACAATCCGAAGGTGCGCCAGGCGGTCGCCTACGCGATCCCCTACGACAAGATCATGGACAACGCCATGTACAAGCGCGCCACCGCGATGTACGGCGACAAGGACAACAAGGCCTCGGGCCTCTCCTGGCCGCAGCCCACGGGCTACAAGTACGACATCATCAAGGCGCGCGCGCTCATGAAGGAAGCGGGCATGGAGGCGGGCTTCGAGACGACGCTGTCCTTCGACCTGGGCGGCGCCACGGTCGGCGAGCCGGCCTGCGTGCTGCTGGTCGAGTCGCTGGCGCTGATCGGCATCAAGGCGAAGATCGAGAAGGTGCCGGGCTCGAACTGGCGCGCGCAGCTGCTCAAGAAGGACATGCCGATGATCCTCAACCGCTTCGGCGGCTGGCTCAACTATCCGGAGTACTTCTTCTTCTGGTGCTACCACGGCCAGAACGCGGTGTTCAACACCATGAGCTACCAGAACCCGGAAATGGACAAGCTCATCGACGCCGCGCGCTTCGACACCGACCCGAAGAAGTACCAGCAGGACGTCTACGGCTTCATCAACATGGCCTTCGAGGAGGTGCCGCGCGTGCCGCTGGCGCAGCCCAATTTCGACGTGGCGATGCAGAAGTCCGTCAAGGGCTACACCTACTGGTTCCACCTGCAGCCCGACTACCGCGACCTGGAGAAAACGTGATCGGCAGGGAAGACCTGCAGGGGCTCATGAACGCCGTGAACCTGCCGGTGGAGGAAAAAAGGATCGCGGCGGTGCTCGACAACCTGCAGCGCATGGAGCAGGTCGCGCAGGTGGTGAACGCCGTCGAGCTCGCTCCCGCGGACGAGCTGGCGCCCGTATGGAAACCGTAGAGCAGGCGCTCAGGACGATCCGCGAGCGGGACGGCGAGATCAACGCCTTCACCGCGGTGCTGGAGGATCGCGCGCGGGCAACCGCGAAGAAGGCCGTGGCGGGGCCTCTGAAGGGGATTCCGTTCGCGGTAAAGAATCTTTTCGACGTCAAAGGCCTGTCCACGCTGGCGGGCTCGAAAATCAACCGCGACCTGCCGCCCGCCACGCGCGACGCGCCGCTCATCGAAAAGCTGGAAGCCGCGGGCGCGGTGCTGGTGGGCGCGCTCAACATGGACGAGTACGCCTACGGCTTCTCCACCGAGAACACCCACTACGGCCCGACGCGCAACCCGCACAACCCGGCGCACGTCGCGGGCGGCTCCTCCGGCGGTTCGGCGGCGGCGGTGGCGGCGGGCATGGTGCCGCTCACGCTGGGCTCCGACACCAACGGTTCGATCCGCGTGCCGGCCTCCTTCTGCGGGATCTGGGGCCTCAAGCCGACCTTCGGCCGCCTCACGCGCGACGGTTCGTTCCCGTTCGTCAATTCGCTGGACCACCTGGGGCCGTTCGCCGCCAGCGTGGACCTGCTGGCGGCGTCCTACGACGTGATGCAGGACGGCGGGCCGGTCAGCGGCGCGAAGGGCACCGATGGATTGCGCATCGCGCTGGCCGGCGGCTACTTCGAGGAAAACGCCGAGCCCGCGGTCTACGAACTCGTCAGGCAGGCGGCGGAAAAACTGGGCGTGCGGAAAACCGTGGAAATCCCGAACGCGGGACGCGGCCGGGCGGCGGCGTTCGTCATCACCGCCTCGGAAGGCGGCCAGCTGCACCTGCCCAACCTGCGCAAGAGGCCGCAGGACTTCGAGCCGCTGATCGTGGAACGGCTGATGGCGGGCGCGCTGATGCCGGCGGCCTGGTACCTGCAGGCGCAGCGCGTGCGGCGCTGGTACTACCGGCAGGTGATGAAGCTGTTCGAGGAGGTGGACGTGATCCTCGCGCCGGCGACGCCGCGCCCGGCGCAGAAAATCGGCCAGGAGTTCTTCACCATCCGCGGCAAGCAGGTGCTCGCGCGGCCCAATGCCGGGATGCTGACGCAGCCGATCAGCTGCATCGGCCTGCCGGTGATCTGCGCCCCGGCCGGCAAGGTGGAAGGCCTGCCTGGGCAGGACGGGCCGATGCCCGTGGGCATGCAGATCATCGCCGCGCCGTGGCGCGAAGACCACTGCTTCAGGGTCGCCAGGGCCCTCGCGTGAGCGCGAGCATCTGCGGCGTGAGCACGAACATCCCCGACATCGTCGCGGAACTGAAAATCGCCTTCTACAAGTATGAGCAGGCCCTGAACGACAACGACACCGGCGTGCTCAACGAACTGTTCTGGAATTCGCCGCACACGGTGCGCTACGGCGTCACGGAGCAGCTCTACGGCCACGACGAGATCAAGGGTTTCCGCGCCGCGCGCTCGACCGTGGACCTGCGCCGCGAACTGCTCAAGGTGGTGATCACCACCTACGGGCGCGATTTCGGCACCGCCAGTTGCGAGTACCGGCGCATCGAGAGCGGCCGCCGCGGCCGTCAGATGCAGACCTGGATGCGCTTTCCGGAGGGCTGGAAGGTGGTCGCGGCGCACGTGAGCCTGTTGCCCGCATGATCAAGATGATCCTCAAGCGCCTCGCCGGCGCCATCCCGAACGTGATCGGCGTGGTGATCGTCACCTTTTTGCTGACGCGCGCGCTGCCGGGGGACCCCGCGGCGTATTTCGCCGGCCCCGCCGCCACCAAGGAGGCGATCGAGCAGGTGCGCGTGAGCCTCGGCCTCGACAAGTCGCTGCTGCACCAGTTCGCCTTCTACCTCAAGGATCTCGCCAGAGGCGATTTCGGCAACTCGCTGTCCACCGGGCAGCCGGTGCTGACCGAAATCCGCGCGCGGTTGCCGGCCTCGCTCGAACTCACGCTGTGCGGCCTGCTGCTCGCGGTGGTGGTGGCGGTGCCGCTGGGCGTGCTCGCGGCGACGCGCCCGGGCTCCTGGGTGGATCATTTGTGCCGCCTGCTGGCCACCGCGGGCGTTTCGCTGCCGACTTTCTTCACCGGCCTGCTGCTCGCCTACGTGTTCTATTTCCTGCTCGGCATCGCGCCCTCGCCGCTGGGGCGCATCGACGTCTCCTTCTCGCCGCCGCCGACGGTCACCGGGCTGTTCCTCGTGGACAGCCTGCTGGCGAGGGACCTGGATACCTTCTGGGCGAGCTTGAAGCAGCTGATCCTGCCCGCGACGACACTCGGCCTGTTCGTCATGGCGCCGCTGATGCGCATGACGCGCGCCTCGATGCTGGGCGTTCTGTCGTCGGAATTCATCCGCACGGCGCGGGCGAGCGGGCTGCCGCGCTCGAAGGTGCTGTACGCCTACGCTTTCCGCAACGCGCTGCTGCCGGTGGTCACCACGCTCGGCATGGTGTTCTCCTTCCTGCTCGGCTCGAACGTGCTGGTGGAGAAGGTGTTCGCTTGGCCGGGGATCGGCTCCTACGTGATCGAGGCGCTGGTGTCCTCCGACTACGCGCCGGTGCAGGGCTTCGTGCTGACGATGGCGCTGCTCTACGTGGCGCTGAACCTGTCCATCGACGTGATTTACGGCCTCATCGATCCGAGGGTGGGAATCGAAGGATGAATGCCGCAACGCTGAAGCACATCCGCTACGTCGCCACAGAAAATCCGGTGACGCTGGGCGCGTTTCTGCTGTTCACGGCTTTCGTGCTGCTGGCGCTTTTCGGCCCCTGGCTCGCGCCCTACGACCCGCTCGCGAGCAACACCGAGTTCGCGCTGAAAGCCCCGACGGCGGCGCACTGGTTCGGCACCGATTCGCTGGGCCGCGACATCCTCTCGCGCATCATCGTCGCCGCGCGCCTCGATTTCGGCATCGCGGTGTCGGCGGTGGCGGCCTCGTTCGTCATCGGCTCGGCGCTCGGCTCGCTGGCCGGCTTCTTCGGCGGCTGGTGGGACCGCGTCATCGGCCGCATCGCCGACACCATCATGGCCTTCCCGCTGTTCGTGCTGGCGATGGGCATCGTCGCGGCGCTGGGCAACACGGTGTCGAACATCGTCATCGCCACCGCCATCATCAACCTGCCGTTCTACATCCGCGTCGCGCGCGCCGAGGCCAACGTGCGGCGCGCGGCCGGCTACGTCGAGGCGGCGCGCCTCGCGGGCAACTCCGACCTGCGCGTGCTGGCGCTGCACGTGTTTCCCAACACGCTGCCGCCCATGATGGTGCAGATCTCGCTCAACATGGGCTGGGCGATCCTCAACGCCGCCGGCCTCTCGTTCATCGGCCTGGGCGTGCGCGCGCCGCAGGCGGAGTGGGGAATCATGGTGGCGGAGGGCGCGACCTACATCATTTCCGGCGAGTGGTGGGTGGCGCTGTTTCCGGGCGCGGTGCTGATGCTGGCGGTGTTCACCTTCAACCTGCTGGGCGACGGGCTGCGCGACATCATGGATCCCAGGATGCGCACGTGAACTTATTGGAAGTAAAAAATCTTTCACTCGAGTTCAGGACGCGGTCCGGCACCGTGCATGCCATCGAGAACCTGGATCTGGCAGTAAAAAAGGGCGAGACCGTGGGCATCGTCGGCGAATCGGGCTCCGGCAAGTCGGTGCTGTCGTTCGCCATCCTGCGCATCCTGGACGAAGCCGGCAAGGTGACTTCCGGCTCGATCAATTTCGCCGGCATGGACATGCTGGGCTCGAACGAGCGCGCACTGCAGGAAATCCGCGGGCGCGAAATCTCCATGATTTTCCAGAACCCGCGCACCGCGCTCAACCCCATCCGCCGCATCGGCCGGCAGATCGAGGACGTGCTGGCGACGCACACCACCACGCTGCGGGTGGACATGAAGAAGCGGGCGATCGAGGCGCTGACCCAGGTGCGCATCCCCGATCCCGAGCGCCGCTACCACGCCTACCCGTTCGAGCTCTCGGGCGGGCAGTGCCAGCGGGTGATGATCGCGATGGCGCTCGCCTGCAATCCGAAGCTGCTGATCGCGGACGAGCCGACCACGGCGCTGGACGTCACCACGCAGG
>CAZPNH010000082.1:0-6868 GCA_964587635.1 uncultured Bordetella sp. | reverse complement strand
GCGGCATCAGCAACATCATCCTCACCGGCATCACCACCGACGTCTGCGTGCACACGACCATGCGCGAAGCCAACGACCGCGGCTTCGAGTGCCTGCTGCTCGAGGACTGCACGGCAGCCACCGACCACGGCAACCACCTCGCCGCGCTCAAGATGGTCAAGATGCAGGGCGGCGTGTTCGGCGCGGTTTCCGATTCGCGCAAGCTCATCAAGACGATCGGGGCTGCCTGATGGACGGCGATGCCTCGGTATTGATGCGCGTCAAGCCGGAACACGAAAAGATTCCGGAGCACGGGCTGGAAATCGAAGTCAAGGGCATGAGCAAGCATTTCGGCTCGTTCGCCGCGCTGGACGACGTGTCCATCCACGTGCCCGCGGGCTCCTTCCACGCGCTGCTCGGCGAGAACGGCGCGGGCAAAAGCACGCTGGTGAAGTGCCTGGTCGGCTTCTACGAGCCCGACTCAGGCGAAATCCAGGTGGACAAGCGCGAGCGCGCGATCCGCTCGCCGCAGGATTCGCACGCGCTCGGCATCGGCATGGTGTACCAGCACTTCACGCTGGTGCCCAGCATGACCGTGGCCGAGAACCTGGTGATGTCGCGCGCCGACGTGCCCGCGGTGGTGAACTGGAAGGCCGAGCGCGAGCGGCTGGCGGAGTTCATGAAGACGGTGCCGTTCGAACTCAAGCTCGACACGCCGGTGTCGCGCCTCGCCGCCGGCGACAAGCAGAAAACCGAAATCCTCAAGCAGCTCTACCTGCAGCGGCGCTTCATGATCCTCGACGAGCCGACCTCGGTGCTCACGCCCGAAGAGGCCGACGAGGTGCTCGGCATGCTCAAGAAAATGGCCGGCGAAAACAAGGTCACGGTGCTGATGATCACCCACAAGTTCCGCGAGGTGATGGCCTTCGCCGACGCGGTGACGGTGCTGCGGCGTGGCCAGTTCGCCGGCACCGGCAAGGTGGCCGACCTGAATCCGACCAAGATGGCCGAGATGATGGTCGGCGACCGCGAGATTCCGCAGGCCAAGGGCGGCAAGTCCGGCAGCGCGGCCGCGGACAGCGTGCCGCGGCTCAGCGTCAAGGGGCTGGACGTACACGACGACACCGGCCTGCCCGCGGTCAAGGGCTTCACGCTCGACGTGCATCCGGGCGAGATCGTCGGCATCGCCGGCGTTTCGGGCAACGGACAGAAGGAACTGGTCGAGGCGCTGGTCGGCCAGCGCCCGCACGTCGCGGGCACGGTCAGCATCGGCGGCAAGCCCTTCGCCGCCTCGCGCGGCGAGATCCGCGATTTCAAGACCTTCAGCCTGCCCGAAGAACCGCTGCGCAACGCCTGCGTGCCGGGCATGAGCGTGGCCGAGAACATGGCGCTGCGCAATTTCGACCGCCCGCCGCTCGCCACCGGCATCTGGCTGAAAAGCGGCGCGATGCAGACGCAGGCGCTGCGCTGGATCAGTGAGTTCGGGGTGAAGACGCGCGGCCCGGAGACGCCGATCGCGGCGCTGTCGGGCGGCAACGTGCAGCGCGCCGTGCTCGCACGCGAGCTCTCCAGCCAGGCGCTGGTGCTGATCGCCGCGAACCCGGTGTTCGGCCTGGATTTCGCGGCGGTGGCCGAGATCCACGACCGCATCCTCGAAGCGCGCAACCAGGGCGCGGCGGTGCTGCTGGTAAGCGCGGACCTGGACGAACTGCTCGAACTCTCGGACCGCATCGTGGTGATGTTCGAGGGGCACATCGTGCACGAGACGCTGGCCTCCAAGGCCGACATCGCGGTGATCGGCCCGGCGATGGCCGGGCACGCAGCCGGCGAGCATCACTGAGCGGCGCATGGCCACCGTCGCCGCAAAGCCGTTCGCCTACAGCTTCGAACCCAAGCAGACCGCGCTCATCGTCATCGACATGCAGCGCGACTTCGTCGAGCCCGGCGGCTTCGGCGCAACGCTGGGCAACGACGTGAGCCTGCTGCAGGCGATCATTCCGGCGACGAAAAAACTGCTGGACGTCTGCCGCAAGGCGGGCATGACCATCGTGCACACACGCGAATCGCACCGTCCCGACCTCTCCGACTGCCCACCCGCCAAGCGCCTGCGCGGCAATCCGTCCCTGCGCATCGGCGACGCCGGTCCGATGGGCCGCATCCTCGTGCGCGGCGAACCCGGCGTAGAAATCGTCGCCGCCCTCGCGGCACTGCCGGGCGAGATCGTCATCGACAAACCGGGCAAAGGCGCCTTCTACGCCACCGACCTGGGCGACATCCTCCGGCTGAAAGGCATCACCCACCTGCTCTTCGCCGGCGTCACCACCGAAGTCTGCGTGCAAACGACCATGCGCGAAGCCAACGACCGTGGCTACGACTGCCTGCTCATCGAAGACGCGACCGAGAGCTACTTCCCCGAATTCAAGAAAGCCGCACTCGAAATGATCCGCGCCCAGGGCGCCATCATCGGCTGGACCGCCACCACCGCGCAGCTCGCCAAGGCGCTGGCCTGAGCTAAGTACGTTCTGATGGACAGCCGGGCTACTGCTTCTTGCTCTTGTCCTGATCCTGAAACACGGTAAAGCTCTGCGAAGATTCCGGCACGTCGCCCGGCTGCAAGGGGCGTTCGGTGATCGCAAGTTCAACCGTGAAGGTTTTTCCCTTCCGGAATACCGTCAGCCTGGCCTGCGTACCGATGTGAATCGTATCGAGCGCGCGCTGCATGCTCTCGCTGCTCTTCAGTTCGATGTCGTTGATGGCGACGACGACGTCGCCTCCCAAAATGAGCGAGTGGGCTCCGACCTTTACCGGCATGCGGCCGCCGACGATGCCGGCGGTGCCGGCAGGGCTGTTCTGTTCGACCGTTTCGACGAGCAGGCCATCGGCAAGCGGCAGAGTAAAGATCGCCCTCAACCCGGCGTCTATTAGGCTGCCGTCCAGGCCAAGCCACGGGCGAATGACCCGGCCATTCTTGACCAGGGTCGCCACCAGGGACTTTGCGTGATTGGACGGAATCGCAAAGCCGATGTTTTGCGCATTGCCGAGAATTTCGCTCGTGACGCCGATGACATCGCCGCAGCGATTGAGCAGCGGGCCGCCCGAATTTCCGAGGTTGATCGCCGTGTCCGTCTGGATCATCGGCCAGGAAAGCATGCGCGGGCGCTCGGGGAGGATGCGATTGAGGCCGCTGACGATCCCGCTGGTGATGGTCTGGTCGAAGCCGAGCGGATTGCCGATCGCGACGACCTCGTCTCCGGGCCGCACCCGGTCGGAATCCGCCAGGGTCAGCACCGGCAGCGTCCCTTTCGTGGGCGCGGGAATCTGCAGAATCGCCACATCAAAGATGGGATCTGCGCCGAGAAGCTTGGCCGGCAACTCGGTCCCGTCATCGAGCGTTACGGTGAGCGCCTGGGCCCCGAACACGACGTGCGAGTTGGTCATGACCAGGCCCTGGGCGTCGACAATGAAACCCGATCCGGTCGCCTGTTGAATGCGGTCCTCCCGGCGATACGGATTGATGGTGAGGGCGGTAATGAGCAGGACCGCCGGCGATTTGTGCTCGTAGAGATCGGCAATTGTCAGGTCGCATTTCTCTGCGGCAAGTGCCGGTGCCGCCGAACCCACACCAAGCGCAACAGCCAGCGCCCATGCCACCGGCATCCACCGCATAGATGTGTCCATGGTTTTCCATCCCTCTGTTTGGCGAACTGGCGGGCGTGCGGACACTGGCCAGGTAAATTGGTCATGCAGCTCGATTACCTCGACGGGAACATAGACGCCACTCGGGCTGAGGCCATCCACCTCTGTTCGGGCACCAGAACCGCAAGCAGCGCCGTGGCCGCGCGGGATACGTCGCCGAGGGCCGCCTCGCGGCTGCGCACGGCGGCGAGTTGCGCATCGCTTTGCTGACTCCCTTTCGCTGCGGGAGTGGCAGCGATCGCGGATTGCGCTGGGGGAACGCCGCGCTCAAGGTCACGCACCTTGCCGGCGTACGACTCCCAGGCAGGGACTTGCGCGGCAAGCAAAATGAGGTCCGCGCGCAATCCCTCCAGGGTCTGTTCCAACGCAGCGGCGCGCTCCTCGGCAACGGACAATTGTTGCTGTATCCGCGCAGCGCCTGGTGCAGTGCTTCCGCTCTCCGATTGGGCCGTGACATCGAAGGCCAGCGCGAGCGCGCCGAGCGCCAAAGTGCGGGCTATACCTGCTGGGACTCGCGCGTTCGCAATAAGCATGTGCGATGTATCCCCTTAGTCCTCGAATCGACCGGGAGGACTGTAGGGTGACGCATTTGAAGATGTTGTTACCGTGTGTAAGCAAACGTTAGAGGTTTCCTGCATGAGCCTGACAACGCGATTGCGCGCCTTTCGCGTCGTCGCCTCTCGACCGCAATCGGCGCCGTGTACCATTGATCGATACCTTCAGCGGAGATTCGACGTGAGGAAATGGTCCCTGTTACCCGCGCGTGCCGCGATGCTGTTCGTCGCGGTTGCTTTTGCGCCGTGTGCTGCAATCTCACAAGAGCGTTTCGACAGGCACGATCGCGAGCGCGATCGGTTCCGGCACGAACATTACTATCCGGCGCCCGGCTTCTCGGTGACGGTTCTTCCCTCCGGCTACATGTCGGTGACATTCGGCACTGGCCGGTACTTCTTCCATTCGGGCGTGTGGTACCAGCAAGCCGGGCCCGGCTATGTCGTGGTCAGACCGCCCTTGGGCGTCGTCGTCCCCGTATTGCCGCCCGACTACACCGTGGTCTCCATCGCAGGCGTTCCGTATTACTACGCGAACGACATTTACTATGCGGCGGGACCGGGAGGCTACGTCGTCGCCCAGCCGCCGGTCACAGCAAGCCCGGTTCCAGGGCAAATTCCGCTTCCGGCACCAATGTCTGCGCCTCTATCGCAGTCGGTGCCTGGGTACGCGGTGACGGAACTGCCGCCGGGAAACATGGCGATCATGTTCAGCAGCCAGCGGTACTACTATCAAGCCGGCGTCTGGTACAGGAGGAATGGGCATCGCTTCGTGGTCGTGAGGCCGCCGGCGGGAATCCGCGTGCCGGTATTGCCGCCATCGTACGCGACGGTTTCGATCGCGGGCGTTCCGTATTACTACGCGAACAACACTTACTATGCAGCGGGGCCCGGGGGCTACGTTGTCGCCGAACCGCCTATCGCAGCTGTCTCGACACCACCGCCGTCACCGCCGCCGGGGCCAGCGCAACAGGCATGGCAAACCCCGCAAGCCGCGCCCGCGCCAACGGCTCAGGGCGCGCCACCGGCGTCAAATTGGTATTACTGCGATTCCGCCAAGGCCTACTATCCTTATGTCGCACAGTGCAATGAAGGCTGGCGCCCGGTTCCAGCACCACCACCACCTGCTCGCTGAGCAGGACGCAAGGGGCACGCAGGCCGTTTGTACGCGCCTGCGCTATTGTTAATCCCAGAAACCCTGGTGCGCGGCAGCCGCCTCGTTTTCGAGTAGCGGACCCAGTACCTCCACGGCGCGCTGCCCGCGCGCGAACACTTCCCGGCAAGGCAGCGACAACGTGGGGTTCTCTGGATGGCTGCCGGTAAGCGTTAGCAACCTCGTTTCCGAGAGCGCATAGACCACGCGCCCGATGCCGGCCCAGTAGGCACCGCCCGCGCACATCGCGCAGGGCTCGGCACTCGAATACAGCGTAGCGCCGTGCATACGTTCGGTTGACACGTCGGCCGCCTGCCTCAACGCCACCATTTCGGCGTGGGCGGTACGGTCCGCGCTCGACGCATTCATCGCTTCGGAGATCAGGACGCCGGACGCGTCCACTAGCATTGCGGCGAAAGGGTGATGACCCTCAGCTCGCGAGCGCTGCGACAGCGCGATCACGCGGCGCAGCTGCGCGAGGTCGTCGGGCTTCAGGCGTGGCCCGCCTTCTGCAGCATCTTCGCGCTGGCGGCGTTGTGGCGCGCGATGAGCGGTGCGAGTTCCGTCCCTACGATTGCGCCCTGCTCCACCGCCACGCGGCCATTGATCACCGACAGCCAGGCGTGCACCGGTGCGCAGGTCATCAAGCCGGCGACGATGTCGCCGTGCGCGCCCGCGTGCTCGATACCGTCGACGCGATAGGCGACCAGGTCCGCGGCCTTGCCGGGCTCGAGGCTGCCGATGTCGTCGCGGCCGAGCATCGCGGCGCCGCCGAGAGTCGCGATCTCCAGGGCTTCCCGCGCCGACATGCGGTCCGCGCGCGATTCGAATCCCGGCCAGCCGACGCGCGAGAGCAGCATCGCCTGGCGCGCTTCGCCGAGCAGGTGGTTGCCGTCGTTGCTCGCGGTGCCGTCCACGCCCAGGCCGACGCGCACGCCCGCGTCGCGCATCTCGCGCACGGGCGCGATGCCGGAGGCGAGCAGCATGTTGCTGCTGGGGCAATGGCACATGCCGCAGCGGTGCTTGGCCATGAAGCCGATCTCCGCCTTCGACGGATGCACCATGTGCGCGTACCAGACGTCGCCGCCCACCCAGCCCAGGTCGGCGACGTACTCGATCGGCCGCTTGCCGAATTTCTCCAGGCAGAAGCGCTCCTCGTCCAGCGTCTCGCACAGATGCGTGTGCAGTCCGACCGCCTGGTGCGCGCGCGCCATCTTCGCGCTCTCGCGCATGAGATCCGCGGTGGCGTTGAACGGCGAACAGGGCGCGAGGCCGATGCGCAGCATGGAGTGCGGCTTCGGATCGTGCAGCGTCTGCAGCAGACGCAGGCTGTCTTCCAGCACCGTGCCGTCGCGCTCGACGAGGTCGTCGGGCACGAAGCTGCCGTCCTTCTGCCCGAGCGTCATCGCGCCGCGCGTCGGATGGAAGCGCATGCCCAGCTCCTGCGCCGCGCGGATGGTGTCCTCCAGCCGCACGCCGTTGGGATACA
>CAZPNH010000081.1:0-6937 GCA_964587635.1 uncultured Bordetella sp. | reverse complement strand
GCTGCTCGAGCGCGACTTCCGCGAGCGCATGCAGCGCTACAAGTGCGGGTCCGCCACCTTCCGCGTGAACGTGGCGCTGTCCGCGTTGCCGCGGTTTTCCCGCCTGCCGGAGGAGGGACCGCACCACGCGTCGGGAATCATCATGGCGCCCTCGCTCGGTTACATGGACCGCGCGTATCTGGATGCCCGCGCCGGTGGCGTCGCGCGGCAGCCGATCGTGGAGATGGTCATCCCGAGCACGCTGGATGATTCACTCGCACCCAGGGGCGCGCATGTGGCGAGCCTTTTCTGCCAGCACTTCGCGCCGGACGCCGACTGGGGCAGCCGCAAGCAGGAGGCCATCGAGCGCATCTTCGACGTGGTCGAGTCGCATGCGCCGGGTTTCCGGCAAAGCGTGATCGCGCATACGGCGCTGTCGCCCGCCGACCTGGAGCGCGAATTCGGCCTCACGGGCGGCGACATTTTTCACGGCCAGCTCTCGCTCGACCAATTGTGGTCGGCGCGTCCACTGCTCGGGCACGCCGGTTACCGCACCCCGGTGCCGGGCTTGTACCTGTGCGGCTCGGGTGCGCACCCGGGCGGCGGGGTCACCGGCGCGCCGGGCCACAATTGCGCGCGCGAAATCCTGCGCGATCTCGGCAAATAATGGTGAAACAAGGCGCCTGGGCGCGGCCCGCAGCAGGGAGAATGGAGGGGCAATGAGAAAAATCCTCGCTTGGCTTGCGATCGCGTTCGCGTCGGCGGCGGTTCAGGCGCAGGACTACCCGTCCAGGGCGATCCGCTTCGTGGTGCCGTATCCGCCCGGTGCCTTGACCGACGTGCTGGCGCGCGCCCTCGGGGAGAAGCTGAGCGCGGCGCTCAAACAGCCGGTGCTGGTGGAGAACCGGCCCGGCGCCGGCACGCTGGTCGGCGCAGAAATGGTGGCCAGGGCGCCGGCCGACGGCTACACGCTGCTGATGGCCACCTCGACCACGCTCGGCATCAGCCCGGCGATGTATGCCAAGCCGCAGATCGATGCGGTGAAGGATTTCGCGCCCGTTTCCCTCGTGGGCTCGGTGAATTTTTTCCTGGTCACTTCGCCGTCGTTTCCTGCGAAGAGCGTGAAGGAGCTGATCGATTACGTGCGGCAGAACCCGGGCAAGTTCAATTACGCATCCTCCGGCAGCGGCAGCCCGCACCATCTATTCATGGAAGTCTTCAAGAAGGACCTCGGTCTCGACGTTCAGCATGTGCCGTACAAGGGATCGGCGCTCGCGGTGCTGGACGTGATCGGCGGCAAGCCCGAGATGATGTTCCTTGATTTCTCGGTGGCGGTGCCGAACATCCAGGCCGGCAAGATCGGCGTGCTGGGCACGTCCGCGGCAAGACAGTCGGTGCTGATGCCGAACGTGGTGCCGATCGCGCAGACGGTTCCGGGTTTCGACTGGCAGGCCTGGCAGGGCGTCGTCGCCACCGCCGGCACGCCGCGGCCGGTGATCGCCCGGCTGAACGCCGAAATGCAGCGCTTCCAGAACACGGCGGAATTCGGCGCATTGCTGCAGAGATTCGGCATGGAGCCCTGGGCGCCCAATACGCCCGAGCAGTTCGGGGACATCATCAGAAACGACGTCGGCCGTTGGGCGGCCGTTGTGAAAGCCTCCGGCGCAAAGGTGGATTGATATGAGCCCTGTCATCGACGTACACACGCACATGCTCAACAACGAGTGGCTGAAGCTGCTCGAAAAGCACGGCCGGCCGCGCTACACGCTCAAGGCGGTGACCGGCGGCCTGCGCGCGATTCACCTCGACGGCGCGCCGTTCATGACGCCGGTTCCCGAGATGTTCGACTGGGACCTGCGCATCAGGAACATGGACCGCGTGGGCATCGACGTATCGGTGGTCTCGCTGACCTGCCCGAACGCCTACTGGGGCAGCGAGGCGGTCAGCCTGAAGGCGGCGCAGGTCATGAACGACGAGATGGCGAAGGCGCGCAAAACCTGGCCCGACCGTGTCCAGTGGCTGTGCTCGCTGCCCTGGCAGTACGAGAAGGCGGCGCTCGCGGAATTGAAGCGCTCGCTCAAGGCCGGCGCCTGCGGCGTGATGGTGCTCGCCAACATCGGCGGCAAGGCGCTCACCGATCCGGCCTTCGCCAGGATCTGGCAGGCCATCGACGCCGCCAAGCTGCCGGTGCTGATCCACCCGACGGCGCCGCCGGGCGTGGGCGAAATGGAAATGTCGCATTTCCAGCTCGTCGCCTCGATCGGCTTCACCACGGACACGACGCTCGCGGTGGCGCGCATGATCTACGACGGCTTCTTCGACCGTTTCCAGAAGCTGAAAATCATCGCCAGCCACGGCGGCGGCACTCTGCCCTACCTGATCGGGCGCATGGACCAGTGCTACGAGCACATCCCGGCCTGCCGCACGAAGACGCAGGAGAAGCCGAGCCTCCATGCGCGGCGTATTTACGCCGATTCGGTGGTCTTCACCGACGAGGCATTGGCGATGGCGGTGAACGTCTTTGGCTCGGGCAATGTGCTCTACGGCTCGGATTACCCGCACACCATCGGCGACCCGATCGGTTGCCTTGCCCGCGTGGACCGCCTGCCCGACGGCGCGCGCAACCGCGTGCGTAGTCGCAACGCGCAGCGGATATTTTCGTTCTAGAGTCCTGCCGGACGTCTGGCGCACCGCTCCAGGAAATCCGTCCGGTGCTGCTCGCCGGTGAGCGGCGCGTCGAACACGAGCATGACTTCGGCCTGCAGGAATTCCTCGTCGTCGACGTCCATCACGAACCAGCGCAGCTCCGGCCGGAAGGCGCGGATCATCACGTAGTCCTGCCGCAGGTTATCCAGGAAGAATTTGCGCGTCGTGCCGTTGTCGCGCGAAAGCGCGGCATTGCGGATGAAATCGCCCCCTTCCAGGCATTCCGTCAGCGTGGGCTTGTGGGCCAGCGCCGCGCCGCAGGCAAGCAGCAGAACGGCGCCGGATAAGAACAGTCGCATGGCATAACCTTAAACCGCGATTGCGCGGCCGTCACCTGAACAAATTCCCCGGCGGCGGAGCTACACTACCGGACTTCGCCTGGAGTCTTTTCAATGACGATCTACCACCAAGGCGCCGCGCCGGCGGCGAGGGAATTGCCGATGGGCAAGGCGGAGCGCGAGGCGCGCCTGCAGCTCGCCGCCTGCTACCGGATTTTCAACCACCTCGGCTGGGTGGAGATGATCTTCAACCATGTCACCCTGCGGGTGCCGGGACCGGAAAAGCTTTTCCTCATCAACCCGTTCGGCCTGCACTACAGCGAGATCTCCGCGTCATCCCTGGTGCTGATCGACATCGACGGCAATCCGGTGCGCGAATCGAAATGGCCGGTCAACAAGGCGGGTTTCATCATCCACAGCGCGATCCACGGCCAGGTCGGCGACGCGCACTGCGTGATGCATACCCACACCACCACCGGGATGGCGGTCGCCTGCCAGAAGGACGGGCTGTCGCCGACCAACTTCTACGCCGCGCAGCTGCACGGCGGCGTCGCGTACCATGACTTCGAGGGCATCACGGTGGAAGAGGGCGAAAAGACGCGCCTGGTCGCCAGCATCGGACAAAAGAAGGCGGTGATCCTGCGCAACCACGGACTGCTCGCCTGGGGACCGTCGGTGCCGGAAGCGTTCATGACGCTCTGGACCCTGCAGCGCGCCTGCGACGTGCAGATTGCGGCCAGCAGCGCCGGGGCGCTCAATCCGATCCGGCCGGAGGTGTTCGCGCAGACGGTGCGCGAATCCGGGCCGGGCGAGAAGCGCACCTGCGAAGACGTGTTCGCCGCGATGCAGCGCCTCGTGGACGAGAAGGATCCTTCCTATCGGGATTGAAGGCTAGGCGGCGGCGAGACGGCGCAGCTCCGGCATGCAGGAGCCGCAGTTGGTGCCGCACTTCAAATTCTTCTGCAGCCCCGCGAGGGTCGCGCCCGCGGCCACGGCATCGCGGATAACCGACTCTCCGATCCTGAAGCAGGCGCAGACTGCTCTTTCGACTGCTGCTGCACCGGTGACGGGCGGTTGGCCGAAGAGTTTTTCCAGTTCGGCAAGGACCTTGGCGTCCGGATCGCCCGCGGTCGCCAGTTCGAGCCGCAGAAGGATCTCCGGCCCCTCGGCGAGGGTCAGCGCGGCGTAATCGAAGCGCACCAGCCAGGCAGCGGCGGTACGTTGCAGCTCGGGCGTCACGGCGGCCGCGAAGGCGCCGCGCCAGCGTGCGGCGAAGGGTTCGATGCGTATCGCGGCGTGCTTCAGCTCGGGCTGTTTGGAATAGGGGTCGAACGCCGGGACCGTGAGCGCGTTGGTGCCGGCGCCGGCCGTGAAGCGGCCGCCCCAGTGCATGGCGACGAAGGCGTCGCCGGGCCGCATCTCATCCGATGCGCGCACCTTCATGACGAGGCTGCCGCGCCGGCTGGTGACGCGAACCAGGTCGTGATTCGTGAAGCGGTTTTTTTGCAGATCGGATTCGCTGACGATGATTTCCGGCTCCGGGCTGTGGCTGAACAGGCGCGCCACGAGCCCGGTGCGCGTCATGCTGTGCCACTGGTCGCGCAGGCGCCCTGTGGTCAGCCGGAACGGGAATTGCGCGTCGGGCTCCTCGGCCGGCGGCAGGTATTCGGTGGCGACGAAGCGCGCGCGTCCCGAGGGCGTCGGAAAGACGCCGTCGGCGTAGAGGCGTGTGCGCCCGCTTTTCGCGCCTTCCGGGTACGGCCACTGCTGCGGCCCGTCCCGATCGAGTAATGCGTAACTGAGACCGGCGATGTCCAGGTCGCGGCCGCGAGTGCTCTCGCGGTGCTCGTCGAAAACCTGTTCCGGGTTCTGGTATGGGAATAGTTTCCCCCCGGCGGGTAAAAGTCTTCGGGCAAAGTCCACCGCAATCTTCCAGTCCGGACGCGCTTCACCCGGCGGCGCGACGGTCGCGCGCACGCGCGAGATGCGCCGCTCGGAATTGGTCACGGTGCCTTCCTTCTCCGCCCAGCTCGCCGCCGGCAGCAGCACGTCGGCGTAGTCGCAGGTCTCCGCGTCGCGGAATGCTTCCTGCACGACGACGAATTCGCAGCGCTCGAGCGCCTTGCGCACCGCGTTCACATCGGGCATCGACTGCGCCGGATTCGTGCAGGCGATCCACACCGCCTTGATCTCGCCGCGGCCGATGGCCTCGAACATTTCCACCGCTGTCTTGCCGGGCTTCGAGGGGACGGCATCCACCCCCCAAAGCGCCGCGACTTCCTTCCGGTGCTCCTCATTGCCCAGGTCTCGGTGGCCCGATAGCAGGTTCGCCATGCCGCCCACCTCGCGCCCGCCCATGGCGTTGGGCTGTCCGGTGAGCGAGAACGGCCCGGCGCCCGGCCGGCCGATCTGGCCGGTGGCGAGGTGCAGGTTGATGAGCGCGCAATTCTTCCAGGTGCCGCTCGACGACTGGTTCAGGCCCTGGCAGTAGAGCGAGAGCGCGGCCTTGGAACGCCCGAACAGCCGCGCCGCCGCGACGATTTTCTCGACGGGCAGATCGCAGACCTCGGCTGCCCTCTCCGGGGTCCAGTGGTCAACCAGGGGTTTGAGGTTTTCGAAGTTTTCAGTTTTTGAATTCTTGAACTGAAAATCTGAAAGGCCATCCCGTTCAATCACGTGCAGCATCGCGTTGAAGAGCGCGATATCGGTGCCGGGCTTGAGCGCGAGATGCAGGTCGGCGGCCCGCGCGGTGACGGTGGCGCGCGGATCGATGACGACGAGCTTGAGGCCGGGGTTCCTCGCCCGCGCGTCCTCGATGCGCCGGTAGACGATCGGGTGGGCAAAGGCGGTGTTCGAGCCGGCGATGAGGATCAGGTCGGCGGCGTCGATGTCCTCGTAGGCGCAGGGCGGCGCGTCCGCGCCCAGCGACTGCTTGTAGCCGGCCACCGCCGAAGACATGCACAGGCGCGAATTGGTGTCGACGTTATTCGTGCCGATGAGGCCCTTGGCGAGCTTGTTGAAGACGTAGTAGTCCTCGGTGAGCAGTTGCCCGGAGATGTAGAACGCCACGGCGTCCGGGCCGTGTTTGGCGATGACGTCCCTGAACTTCGCCGCTGTGTGGTCCAGCGCCTCGTCCCAGGTCTTGCGCTCGCCGCCGACTTCGGGGTGGAGCAGGCGCGCGCCGGCATCAGTGGACAGGTGCAGCGCCGCGCCCTTGGTGCACAGGCGTCCGTAGTTTGCCGGGTGCGCGGCATCGCCCTTCACGGAAAAGATCCCGGTCTTGTGCGTCGAGGCCACCACGCCGCAGCCGACGCCGCAATAGCAGCAGGTGGTGGCGACCTGCTTGCGCGGCTCGACGACGACGAAGCCGTCCTCGACCCGTACGGCGTAGACGGGAATCCGCGCAGTGGCGTCCTCGATGCAGCGGCCCGTACGCAGGGAGAAATGTTGTTTGTAAACGGGCGAGGCGACGACGAGTTCGCCCTTCAAGTCGCCGACGATGCCGCGCGACAGGACGTTGGCGCGCGAGAACGGGTCCAGATTGCCTACCGCATGGACGCTGTCGTCATCCAATCTGAAGACGGCCACCTGCTCGCCGTCCACGAGCGCCGCCACGCCCGCATTGGGGACGATGTCCTCCAGCGGGCAGACGCGGACCGCCATGGCCTCATGCGGTTTCAAGGTCCGTCTCCCGTTCTTCGGGCCGCGCCGGACGGATCTGCTCGCGCTCGGCGACGAACACCACGTTGCTGTCAGGCTCGTCGCTGTTCACGAAATGGCGGAAGCGCCTGAGGATCTCGGGCGTCTCGATCGCGTGCTTCCATTCGCAGGCATAGCTGTCGACGACCTTCTGCATGTCGGCTTCGAGTTCGGCGCCGATCCCGAGCGAGTCTTCGCACACCGCGCGGCGCACATAGTCGATGCCGCCTTCCAGGTTCTCCAGCCAGGTGCTGGTGCGCTGCAGCCGGTCGCCG
>CAZPNH010000080.1:0-6949 GCA_964587635.1 uncultured Bordetella sp. | reverse complement strand
CCTGGTGCGCTACCGGTCGCTGACCTGGCGCATGCTGGTCAAGGCCTCGATGGACACGATCGAGACTACCTCGACCGTGCTGCTGATCGTCGCCGCCGCTTCCATCTTCAGCTGGCTGCTCACGGTCACGCACGTCGCCGAAGCCATCAGCAACGGGGTTCTTTCCATCACCACCAAGCCCGCGGTGTTCCTGCTGCTTGCCAACATCCTCATGCTGTTCGTCGGCTGCTTCCTCGAGACCACGGCCGCGATCCTCATCCTGGTGCCGATCCTGATGCCGATCGTGCTCAAGCTGGGCATCGATCCGGTGCATTTCGGCCTGATCATGGTGCTCAACCTGATGATCGGCCTGCTGCACCCGCCGCTGGGCATGGTGCTGTTCGTGCTCGCCCGCGTGGCCAAGCTCTCGGTCGAGCGCACCACCATCGCCATCCTGCCCTGGCTGGTGTGCCTGCTGGTCAGCCTGATCGTGGTCACCTATGTCCCCGAGGTCACGCTCTGGCTGCCGAGGCAGTTCTTCTAGCGTTTCGTTGCTAGAGTGCCTGCTTGGACCTTCCGCGCATCGGCATGACGATGGGCGACGCCGCCGGCGTCGGGCCCGAGGTCGTCATGAAGGCGCTGGCGCATGCCGAAGTGTTTGCGCAATGCAGGCCCGTGGTGATCGGCGACGCGAGGCAGCTGGAAAGAGCCAGGAAGCTGTTGAATCTGAAGCTCGAAATACACCCGGTAAAAGGGCCCGCTGAAGCGACATCCAAACCCGGCCTCGTCGATTGCATCGATGTCGGCCTCGTTCCCGCCGGCATTGCCTACGGCGAGGTCTCTGCCGCGGCCGGCGAAGCGGCCTACCGCTACATCGAGCTCGCGGTAAAGCTCGCCCTCGAAGGCGCGATCGACGCGATCTGCACCGCGCCCATCAACAAGGAAGCGCTGAACGCCGCCGGACACCGCTATCCCGGCCATACCGAACTGCTCGCCGAGCTGACCGGCACCGCGGAAGTTTCGCTCACGCTGTTCTCGCCCAAATTGCGCATCATTCACGTCACCGCGCACATGGGACTGCTCGACGCCATCGCCAAAATCGACGCGCCGCTGGTCGGGCGCACCATCGCGCGCGGGCGCGAGCTGATGATGCGCGCCTCGCCCGGCGAACCGCGCATCGGCGTCTGCGGCATCAACCCGCATGCCGGCGAAGGCGGGCTGTTCGGCCGCGGCGAGGAGGAGACCAAGATCGTCCCCGCCGTCGCGGCGGCCCGCGCGCGCGGCTGGAACGTGGAAGGCCCGCTGCCCGCCGACGCCCTGATGTACCGCGCCGCGCGCGGCGATTTCGACCTGGTGGTGGCGATGTACCACGACCAGGGGCATGGGCCGGTGAAAGCGATGGGCATGGAGTACGGCGTCAACGTCACCGCCGGGCTGCCGGTCGTGCGCACGTCGGTGGACCACGGCACCGCCTTCGACATCGCCGGCACCGGCAAGGCCGACGAGCGCAGCATGCTGGAAGCGCTGCGCTACGCCGCCGCCCTCGCGCGGCGCTAAACTAGGAAAAGGACAGAGCCATGCTGCAAGCCGCCGATCTCACCATCCGTCTGAACGCCGCGGACGATGTCGTCATCGCCCGCGTCGAACTCGCCGCCGGCACGACCCTGGTCAAGGAGGGCAACGGAGCCGCGCCTGTTACCGTCACGACGCGCGTGCCCGCGGGACACAAAGTCGCGGTACGCGAGGTGAAGACGGGACAGCCGGTCCGGCGCTACAACCAGATCATCGGCTTCGCTACGCGCGACATCCACGCGGGCGAGCACGTGCATGTGCACAACCTCGCCATGGGGGAATTCGAGCGCGACTATTCTTTTTCTTCCGACGTTAAAAGCACGGCCTACGCAAACCCTCAGGCAACCTTTCAGGGGATCGTCCGGCCGGACGGCCGCGTCGCGACGCGCAACTACATCGGCATCCTCACGAGCGTGAACTGTTCGGCCACCGTCGCCCGGGCCATCGCGCGCCATTTCGAGAACCGCCTGGACGCCTATCCGAACGTGGACGGCGTCGTCGCGCTGACGCACAAGTCGGGCTGCGGCATGGCCTCCGACGGCGAGGCGATCGACGTGCTCCGCCGCACCATGGGGGGCTACGCGCGCCATCCGAATTTCTACGCGGTGCAGGTGGTCGGCCTGGGCTGCGAGGCGAACCAGATCAACAGCCTGCTCGCGACGCAGAACCTCAAGCGCCACGACAAGCTGCACGCCTACACCATTCAGGAAAAGGGCGGCACCGCGAAGGCGGTGCGCGAAGGGATCGCCCGCATCGAAGCCGTGCTTGCCGATGCGAACAGGGTGAAACGCGAGACGGTGCCGGCGGGTCACCTGACGCTCGGCCTGCAGTGCGGCGGCTCGGACGGCTACTCGGGCATCAGCGCCAACCCGGCGCTGGGCGCGGCGGTGGACATGCTGGTGCGGCACGGCGGCACGGCGATCCTGTCCGAGACGCCGGAAATCTACGGCGCCGAGCACCTGCTGACGCGCCGGGCCACCAGCCGGGAAATCGGCGAAAAGCTGATTCAGCGCATCCGGTGGTGGGAGGACTACACCCGCCGCAACGGCAACGAAATGAACAACAATCCCTCGCCCGGCAACAAGGCGGGCGGTCTCACCACCATCCTGGAGAAATCGCTGGGAGCGGTCGCCAAGGGCGGCACCACCAACCTGGTGCAGGTGCTGGAATACGCCGAGCCGGCGACGGCGAAGGGCTTCGTCTACATGGACACGCCGGGCTACGACCCGGTATCGGCCACCGGCCAGGTCGCGGGCGGCGCCAACATGATCTGCTTCACCACCGGCCGCGGCTCGGCCTACGGCTGCAAGCCGGCGCCCTCGCTCAAGCTCGCCACCAACACCGCGCTCTGGGAACACCAGGAAGAGGACATGGACATCAACTGCGGCACCATCATCGACGGCAAGGAAAGCGTGGCCGAGGTGGGCGCGCGCTTTTTCCAGCTGGTGCTCGAGACGGCGTCCGGAAAAAAAACCAAATCCGAGCTGTTCGGCTACGGCGAAGACGAATTTGCGCCATGGGTGCTCGGCGCCACCATGTAGTATTCGCCGGGCTGCTGTCCGCCGCGCTGCTCGCGGCGACTCCGCTCGCCTATTCCGCGACCAAGGCCAAGCACTCGGCGGTGCCGAACCGCTTCGGCGCCATCGCCTATCACCGTGCGTCCCAGTCCTGGGGCGTGAGCTACGACTATGCGCGCGAAAGGGACGCCAGCGTGCAGGCGCTCAAACAGTGCGGGCAGCGCGAGTGCGAAGTCGTCCACAAATTCAAGAACGGCTGCGCGGCCCTCGCCGACGGTCCGAAGGCCTTCGCCACAGCTTCGGGCGCGACGCGCGACGAAGCCGAAACCAAGACGCTCAGGCGCTGCAAGGACGAGAAATGCAAGCTGCTTGCCTGGGCCTGCACGCGCTGAAGCGGATTTGTTTCAAACGGCCATTGAGATTCTGTGCGGCATTGTGCAGGTTCGCCATGCGGAACCGCCTCGCGATGCCTCAACCTTTTACATCGTGACCCGTTATAACCGCATCGAACGATGCGGTTTCTTTTCCTGCTTCTCTCCCTGCTGACTGTACTGCCTGCGGAAACGACGCGCGCGCAGTCGTTCGCCCACGCGGGCCCAGACGGCGGCTGCCTGGCCGCGAACATCGACGCCCGGCAGGCCGGCGCCGGCGGACAGCTCCTGACCCGCATCGTCTTCGTCAACCGCTGCGACTCGCCGCGCACCTTCTTCTGGTGCGCCGAAAATCCCGCGGCACCGGTACCGCCCGTCGTCGCCTGTCCGCGCTCGGCTGGCGGACGCGGCGCCGGCGCCGAACTGCTGCACAGCATCGCCTACCGGAAGGAATTCCAGTGGTACCTGCCGCCGGGTACGCGCATCCGCTTCCGGGACTGCCCCGGCCAGGAAATTCCCACCGCCGAATTCGGCTGCACCCAGCCCGGTACCGCCACCGCGACGCGGCGCTGAACGCGCCGCCGTGCGTGAGAAAATCCCGGCATGAAAGAGCGCCAGGGACGGATTCCGCGCCTCTTCGTTGACGCCGAACTCCGGCCGCAGGCGAAGCTCGTATTGCCGGAGGACGCCGCGCATCACGCCGCCCGCGTGCTGCGGCTGCGCGAAGGCGACGCGGTGGCGCTGTTCGATGGCCGCGGCGGCGAATACGGGGCCCGGCTGTTCATGCCCGGCCGCGACCGGGTGGTGGCCGAAATCGGCGAATGGCGCGACATCGAGCGCGAAAACCGGCTGGCGGTGACGCTGGTGCAGGCCGTTTCTTCCGGCGAAAAAATGGACTTCACCATCCAGAAAGCGGTCGAACTCGGCGTCGCGGCGATTCAACCGCTGCTCACGGCCAAGTCGGTGGTCAGGCTGAGCGCCGAACGCGAAGAGAAGAAACTCGCGCACTGGCGGCGTGTCGCCATCGCCGCCTGCGAGCAGTGCGGCAGGAACCGGATCCCGGACATTGCCGAACCCCTGCAGCTGGACCGCTACAAGGCGCCCGAAGACGCCGCCAGGATCCTGCTCTCCCCGGCGGGCACGCAAGCGCTGGCAGGCCTGGCCAGGAGTCCGGTGGTGCTCGCGGTCGGCCCGGAAGCGGGTTTCAGCGCAGACGAGGAGCGGCTGCTCGAGCGCGCCGGTTTCGTGCCGGTACGCCTCGGCCAGAGAACCCTGCGCACCGAGACCGCGGCGCTGGCCGCGCTCGCCGCCCTGAACGCGCTGGCGGGGGATTTCTAGTAACTTAGCGACCCCATGAGCGCGCTGCCCCACCCCGAGGCCTTCGTCCGCTGGTTCCGCCAGGCCGCACCGTACGTGCACGCCTTCCGCGGCCGCACTTTCGTCATCGGCTTCGGGGGCGAGCTGGTCGCCGAACGCGGGCGCTTCGTCAAATTCCTGCACGACCTGAACCTGCTCGCCGCCATCGGCATCCGGCTGGTGCTGGTGCACGGGGCGCGGCCGCAGATCGAGGCCGAGTTGCGCGCGAAGCGGCTGCGCTCGCGCTACGCCAAGGGACTGCGCATCACGGACGCGCAGTCGCTGGTCGCGGTCAAGCACGCGGCGGGCGTGCTGCGCGTCGAAATCGAGGCGCTGCTGTCGCAGGGCCTGCCCAATTCGCCGATGGCGGGCGCGCAGATCCGCGTCGCCTCGGGCAATTACATCGCCGCCAAACCGGTCGGCGTCGTGGACGGCGTGGATTTCCAGTTCACCGGCGCGGTGCGCAAGGTCGACGCGGTCGCCATCTCGCGGCGCCTGGAAGACAACGAGGTGGTGCTGGTGCCGCATATCGGCTATTCGCCGACGGGCGAGGTGTTCAATCTCGCCTGGGAAGACGTCGCCGAAGGCGTCGCGCGCGCGCTCAAGGCCGACAAGCTGCTGCTCTACGTGGACCAGCTGCCGACCGGGCGCCGCGGGCAGATCGTCTCCGAGCTCACCGCGCGCGAAGCCGAAGCGCTGCTCAAGAAGGACGGCAAGGACGGACTTTCCGCGCCCACCCGGCGCGCGACCGAGTACGCGCTGCGTGCCGTGCGGGCGGGCGTCGGCCGCGCGCACCTGGTCTCGCGCCGCGCCGACGGCGCGACCCTGCTGGAACTGTTCACCCACTCAGGCGTCGGCACCATGATCACCGCCGACCCGGTCGAACGCCTGCGCCCGGCGAAAATCGACGACGTGGGCGGGATACTCGCGCTCATCGAGCCGCTCGAGGCCGACGGCACGCTGGTCAAGCGCGGCCGCGAACGGCTCGAGCAGGAAATCGTCAATTTCGACGTGATCGAGCACGACGGTACGATCCTCGCGTGCGCCGCGCTCTATCCCTACCCCGCGGAACGCAGCGCCGAGCTCGCCTGCCTGGCGGTCGCGCCGGAAGTGCGCGACGCCGGCTACGGCGAGCGCCTGCTGCATGCCTGCGAGGCACGCGCCAAAGAGATGAAGATCCGGCGCATCTTCGCGCTCACCACGCGCGCGCAGCACTGGTTCATCGCCCAGGGCTTCAGGGAAGAAAGCGTGGGCGTGCTGCCGGAGAAGCGCCAGGCCCTCTATAATTGGAAACGCGGTTCGAAAATCTTTTTGAAGCGCCTATAGGCCCTATCCCCATGGCAAGAATGGTGAAGTGCGTGAAACTCGGCCGCGAGGCCGAAGGCCTCGATCGCCCGACCTATCCGGGCGAACTCGGCAAGCGCATCTACGACAACGTCTCCAAGGAAGCCTGGGCCGCCTGGCTCAAGCACCAGACCATGCTGGTGAACGAGAACCGGCTCAACCTCGCCGACATCCGCGCGCGCAAATACCTGGCCGAGCAGATGGAGAAACATTTCTTCGGCGACGGCGCCGATGTGGCACAGGGCTACGTGCCGCCCGTGAAGTAGAAAAACGACAGGCGTTTTTCCGGACTAGAATTTTTTCTTGTAGGTCTTTACCCCGTCCGGGGTTCCCAGCAGCAGCACATCCGCGCCGCGCCGCGCGAACAGACCGTTCGTCACCACGCCCGCAATATTGTTCAGCTCCGCCTCCAGCGCCGGCGGGTCCATGATCGTCAGGCCGTGGCAATCGAGAATCAGGTTGCCGTTGTCGGTCTTGAAGTTCTCGCGCAGCACCGGCTGCGCCTTGCGCCGGAGCATCTCGCGCCCGACGTGGCTGCGGGCCATGGGAATCACCTCCAGCGGCAGCGGAAACTTGCCCAGCACCGGCACCCGCTTGGAAGCGTCACAAATGCAGACGAAGGTCTTCGCCACCGCGGCGACGATTTTCTCGCGCGTGAGCGCGCCGCCGCCGCCCTTGATCATGTGCAGGTGCTCGGTGATCTCGTCCGCGCCGTCCACGTAGACCTGCAGTTCGTTCACGCTGTTGAGGTCGAACACACGGATGCCGTGCTTCTTCAGCCGCTCCGCGCTCGCCTCCGATGCCGCGACC
>CAZPNH010000079.1:0-7001 GCA_964587635.1 uncultured Bordetella sp. | reverse complement strand
GTGCCAGGCCGGCGACCAGGAAATGTTCCGCCACCTCGGCGTCGAGCCGCGGCGCAGCCGCATCCTCGCGTTGAAGAGTTCGGTGCACTTCCGCGCCGACTTCGAGCCGATCGCGAAGGAAATCCTGGTGGTGAAATCCCCCGGTCCAGCGCTCGCTGATCCGACCGAATTCAAATGGACCAAGCTGCGCAAGGGCCTGCGCCTGCGGCCGCTTGGGCCCGCCTGGCAGGGATAGCCGATTCTCCGCCGCCGCTTCCTCGCGCTGTGCGGCGCGCTGGCCCTCGCGCCGCGCGCGTTCGCGCAGCTCGCGCCCGGCAAGGAAGGCGTCCACTTCCGCGGCGTCTATGCCGAGATCAACCTGAGCGCCATAGAGTCGGCGATGCGGCAGCTGGGACAGATTATTCCCGTGCCGCGCCGTGAGGCGATCGCGGCAGCGATCCCGAACGCTCCCAGGCTGGCGCCGCCCGTTCTGTACGCGCTCGCGAATGCGATCGCGCAGGACGATGCGCGCATGGAGGACGCAGTCTTCTGGTATCACGTCGGCCGCATTCGCGCGGTCTACGACGGGCTGCGCTGCAAGGACCCGAGCGCGCGCAGCCAGGTGAACGTTCTCGGCAAAGGGCTCAATCCGGACCTAACGCGCTACCAGCGCCAGCACCGCCAGCGCACGCTGCAGATCGCCGAGCTCGCGATCCAGTGGGACCAGCAGAATCCGCACGACTACGAGTTCCGCTGGATCAACCTGTACGGCAAGGTGGCTCAGGATTCGGCGGGCACCGACCCTGCCGAGCTCACGGTGCCGGAAAGCGAATGGCCAGCCATCCTGAAGCTGGTCCACGACGCGCACCTGCAGAGCGTGCAGAAATTCGCGGCGGAGACGGGCCCGTAAGCCGTCAGGAAAGTTCCGGCCAGGCTTTCTGCGCAGGCCGCATCTGTTCCAGTGCCCGCGATAGCCGCAATACGCCCAGGTCGTCGAAGCGCTTGCCGATGATCTGGATGCCGATCGGCAACCCATCCTTGCTGAAGGTCCAATTGAGCGACGCCGCCGGCTGCTCGGACATGTTGTACGGCACGGTGAAGGCGATGTGCGGCAGGGCGTTGTGCGGATCGTTGCCGGGAGCGGGGAGTTCGGCTTCGTAGGGCAGGATCGGAGAGGTGGGCGAGATCACGAAGTCGTAGGGCTCGCAGGCTTTGGTCGTGACCTCGCGCAAGGTCACGTAGCTGTTGTACGCGGCCATGACGTCGCGGCCGCTGAAGTTCTTCGCGCGCCAGGTGCACCACTCGACGATGAAGGGCAGCACCTTGGCCTGCTTGGCGGGCGGCATCTGCATGTAGTCGTTGTAGGAGCGCGCCTCGAAGAAGCGCGACATGCCGTCGAGCAGGTCGGCGCTGAGGAAGGATTTCATCTCTTCCACCTGCGCGCCCGCAGCGGAAAGCGCTTTCGCGGCGGCGGCCGCGGCGCCGGCGACTTCGGCATGCACCGGCAGGCCGGCCTTCATGTCGGGAAGGAACCCGATGCGCAGTCCATTGACCTTCAGGTTTTCGATAGCCGAAAAATCGATGTCCGCGAAGGGCAGGCTCATGAAATCCCTCGCGTCGGGTTTCGACAGCAGGTTCATGAGCGCGGCGCTGTCGGCGACGCTGCGCGTCATCGGCCCGGCCACGCGACCGATGTAGGGCGGGTAGGTGGGCACGCGCCCGAGGCTGGGCTTGAGCGCGAAGATGCCGCAATGCGTCGCGGGCAGGCGCACCGAGCCGCCGATGTCGGTGCCGAGGTGCAGCGGCGCGTATCCCGCGGCAGCGGCGGCGCCCGCGCCCGAGCTGGATCCCGAAGTGTTGCGGTCCAGGCGCCAGGGATTGCGCGTGATGCCGTGGATGCTGGAGAGGCCCGAAGACAGCATGCCGAAATCCGGCATGGTGGTTTTGCCGAGGATCACGCAGCCCGCTTCGCGCAGCCTGGCGGCTGGCGGCGAGTCGGCGGCTTGCGGCACAGCGTCATCGTTCGCCTTCGTGCCGATCGGCGCCGGATCGCCCCTGGTGTAGAGGTTTTCCTTGATGGTGACCGGCACGCCGTCGAGCGCCGACAGCGGTTGTTTGGCGCGCCAGCGGGATTCAGAAGTCTTTGCCGCGGTGAGTGCACCGTCTTTGTCTGTACGGTACATCGCATTCAGTTTCGGTTCGCAGGCGGCGATGCGTTCCAGGCATTCGCGCGCGACGTCCACCGGCGACAGCGCACCGCTGGAATATTGCGCCGCAACCTGGGCGGCGGACATTTCATGCACCTTGGCCATGTTCCGCATCATACAATTTGCGCTCCATGAAACCCATCCTTCTATTCATATCGTTCGCCGTCGCGGCCTGGTGCGGCCCGGCGCGGGCGCAGCAGGAAATCCAGTTCTGGCACGCCATGGGGGGCGCGCTGGGCGGCGAGCTGGACGCGCTGGTGCAGCGCTTCAACGATTCGCAGAAGGAGTACCGCATCGTCGCCGAGCACAAAGGCAGCTACGAGGACGTGATGATCGCCGCGCTCGCGGCGCAGCGCGCCGGCAGCGGCCCGTCGCTGGTGCAGGTCTACGAGCTCGGCACGGCCAACATGATGGCTTCGAGGAGCGCGGTGCGGCCGCTGTGGCAGCTGCTCGCCGAGAACGGCGAACACGTGGAGAGCAAGGCTTTCCTGCCGGCGGTGGCGAGCTATTTCGCCGACGACGCCGGGCGGCTGCTCGCGCTGCCGTTCAACATCTCCACGCCGATCCTGTTCTACAACAAGGATGCGTTCCGCAAGGCGAAGCTCGATCCGGAAAATCCGCCGAAGACCTGGTACCAGATGCCGAAGTTCATGGGCCCGCTGCTGGAAGCCGGCTTCGAATGCGCCTACACCACCGTGTGGCCCGCCTGGGTGCACATCGAGAACATGAGCGTCTGGCACAACCAGGATTTCGCCACGCGCGACAACGGGCTGGCCGGCCTGGATGCCAGGCTCACGTTCAACACGCACCTCATGGTGCGCCACGTCTCGTTCCTCTCGTCGTGGGCGCGCGCCGGCTACTTCACCTACAGCGGGCGGCGCATCGAGGGCGAGCGGCGCTTCGCCCGCGGCGAGTGCGCGATGGTGACCGCGGCCTCGTCCAGCTACGCGGACCTGCGGCGCGAGGCGAAATTCGACTTCGGCGCCGCGCAGCTGCCGTACTACGACGACGTGCCCGGCGCGCCGCGCCACACGCTCATCGGCGGCGCCGCACTGTGGGCGATGGCGGGGAAGAAGCCCGCCGAGTACCGCGGCGCGGCGAAATTCCTCGCCTGGCTGGCGCGCCCCGAGGTGCAGGCCGAGTGGGCCCAGCGCACCGGCTACGTGCCGGTGACGCGCGCCGCCTACGAGCGCACCGCGCAGGCCGGCTTCTACAAGGAAAACCCGGGCCACGAAATCGCCATCAAGCAGTTGCTGCTCGACCAGCCGACGCGCGAATCGCGCGGCATCCGGCTGGGCGAATACCAGCAGATCCGCGCCATCCTCGAGGAGGAGCTGGAGGGCGTCTGGGACGGCAAGGTGGCGCCCAAGCTCGCGCTCGACCGGGCGGCCGAGCGCGGCGACGTGATCTTGCGCAAGTTCGAACGCGAGAACCGCAGCGGGGCGGAACCTGGGGTGCCCCACCGCGTTCCGCGCGGTCCTGCCGATACGCGCCGCGGACCGAAGGATGCGCCGGCCAAGAAATAAGTCGCAAATATTTCATGTTGTTTGGCTATACTCGCGCCTCATCCGGCCTTAAGACCGGATCACCCAGAATCAGGAGACTTGCATGAAAATCAAACACCTGGCGGTGGCATTGGCGGCGGCCGGCCTGTTTTCCGCGAATGCCCACGCGCAGACCGAAATCCAGTGGTGGCATTCCATGACCGGTGCGCTCGGCGACAAGCTCAACGAGCTCGCCAACGGCTTCAACGCGAGCCAGAAGGAATACAAGGTCGTGCCCGTCTACAAAGGCACCTATCCCGAGTCCCTCACCGGGGCGATCGCCGCGTTTCGCGCGGGCAACGCGCCGCACATCCTGCAGGTGTTCGAAGTCGGCACCGCCACCATGATGGCCGCCAAGGGCGCCATCGTGCCGGTCGCCAAGGTGATGAAGGACGCCGGCGAGCCGTTCGACCCGGCCGCTTACCTGCCCGCGGTCGCCGGCTACTACACCAACACCAAGGGCGAAATGCTGTCCTACCCGTTCAACAGCTCGACGGTGTTGTTCTACGTCAACAAGGACATGTTCAAGAAGGCCGGGCTCGACCCGAACAAGGCGCCGAAGACCTGGAAGGAATTCGGCGCGGCCGCGGAGAAGCTCAAGGCCTCGGGGCAGCAGTGCGTCTACACCACCGGCTGGCCGTCCTGGATGCACATCGAAAACTTCAGCGCCTGGCACAACGTGCCGATCGGCACCAGAGAGAACGGCATGGCGGGGCTGGATACCGAATACAAGATCAACACCCCGCTGCACGTGAAGCACATCGCGATGCTGGGCGACATGGCCAAGAAGGGCCTGTTCACCTACGCCGGCCGCACCAACCAGGCCGAGGCCAAGTTCTACACCGGCGAGTGCGCGATGATGACTTCCAGCTCCGGCGCGCAGGCCAACATCCGCCGCAACGCCAAGTTCGACTGGTCGGTGAATTTCATTCCGTACCACGACGAGGTGAAGGGCGCGCCGCAGAATTCCATCATCGGCGGCGCTTCGCTCTGGATCATGGGCGGCAAGAAGCCGGAAGAGTACAAGGGCGTGGCCAAATTCTTCGCCTACCTGTCCAAGCCGGCGGTGCAGATGGACTGGCACACCGCCACCGGCTACGTGCCGATCACGCTGGCCGCCTACCAGGTGACGCGCGCCTCGGGCTACTACGACAAGAACCCGGGCGCCGACATGGCCGTCAAGCAGCTCACCAACAAGCCGCCGACGGCCAACTCCAAGGGCCTGCGCTTCGGCAACTTCGTGCAGGGCCGCGAGGTGATCGAGGAGGAGCTGGAGGCGGTGTTCGCCGGCAAGAAGGACGCCCAGACGGCGCTCGACGACGCGGTGAAGCGCGGCAACGAGATCCTGCGGAAATTCGAGGCGGCGAATAAGTAAAAGAATTTTTTAGAAAAAAACAAAGAAAAATAAGTGGAAAAGCGGGTCGTATTCCGCTCCGCCTGGCTACCGTACGCGCTGGTCGCGCCGCAGATCGCCATCACGCTGCTGTTTTTCTTCTGGCCGGCGGTGCAGGCGGTCTGGTATTCGTTCCAGGTGCAGGACGCGTTCGGCCTCAAGACCGAGTTCGTCGGCCTGCGCAACTTCGCCGAGCTGTTCCGGGACGAGCATTACCTCGCGTCGTTCCAGGTCACGGCGTTCTTCAGCACCGTGGTGGCGGCCGCCGGCATCGCGATCTCGCTGCTGCTGGCGACCTTCGCCGACCGGGTGGTGCGCGGCGCACTGGTCTACAAGACGCTGCTGATCTGGCCCTACGCGGTGGCGCCGGCCATCGCCGGGGCGCTGTGGGCCTTCCTGTTCGCGCCGTCGGTGGGCATTCTTTCCTACTTCCTGCGCAAGACCGGCTACCACTGGGACTGGGTTCTGAACGGCGACCAGGCCATGTTCCTCGTCATCGTCGCTGCGGTGTGGAAGCAGATCAGCTACAACTTCCTGTTCTTCCTCGCAGGCCTGCAGTCCATTCCCAAATCGCTGATCGAGGCCGCCGCCATCGACGGCGCCGGGCCGGCGCGGCGCTTCTGGACCATCGTGCTGCCGCTGCTGTCGCCGACCACCTTCTTCCTGCTGGTGGTGAACATCGTCTACGCTTTCTTCGACACCTTCGGCGTGATCGATTCGATCACCCAGGGCGGGCCGGCGCAGGCGACGCAGATCCTCGTCTACAAGGTCTACTACGACGGCGTGAAGGCGGCCGACCTCGGCGGCTCCTCGGCGCAGTCGGTGGTGCTGATGTTCATCGTCATCGCGCTCACCGTGGTGCAGTTCCGCTTCGTCGAGAAGAAAGTCCAGTACTGAGATGGTCGAGAACCGGCCCTGGCTGAATTTCCTCTCCCATGCGGTGCTCATCGCCGGCGTGGCGACCGTCGCTTTCCCGCTCTACGTCACCTTCGTCGCCTCGACGCTCACGGCCGAGCAGATCCTCACCGTGCCGATGCCGCTGCTGCCCGGCAGCCATATGCTCGAGAACTACAAGCAGGCGCTCACCGCGGGCTCCACCATGGGCGCGGCGGCGCCGGTGGGGCGCATGATGTTCAACAGCCTGGTGATGGCGCTGGCGATCGCCTTCGGCAAGATCGCCATCTCGATCATCGCCTCCTTCGCCATCGTGTACTTCCGCTTCCCGCTGCGCAATTTCTTCTTCTGGATGATTTTCGTCACGCTGATGCTGCCGGTGGAAGTGCGCATCATCCCGACCTTCAAGGTGGTGTCGGACTTGGGCATGGTCAATACCTACATGGGGCTGACGGTGCCCCTCATCGCCTCGGCGACGGCGACCTTCCTGTTCCGCCAGTTTTTCCTCACCATCCCCGAGGAGCTGGCCGAGGCCTCGCGCATGGACGGCGCCGGGCCGATGCGCTTTTTCTGGGACGTGGTGCTGCCGCTCTCCAAGACCAGCATCGCGGCGCTGTTCGTGATCCAGTTCATCTACGGCTGGAACCAGTACCTCTGGCCGCTGCTGATCACCACCCAGGAATCGATGTACACCACCGTGATCGGCATCAAGCGCATGATCATGACCGGCGACGCGGCCACCGAGTGGAACCTGGTGATGGCGACGGCGATCCTCGCCATGCTGCCGCCGGCGGTGGTAGTGGTGCTGATGCAGAAGTGGTTCGTCAAAGGTCTGGTTGAGACGGAGAAATAATGGCCGCCGTATCGCTGAAGGACGTGCGCAAGAGCTACACCGCAGAGCTGCAGGTGATCCACGGGGTGTCCATGGAGATCGCCGACGGCGAGTTCGTGGTGATCCTCGGGCCCTCGGGCTGCGGCAAGTCG